>NZ_JBQSXG010000056.1:0-20229 GCF_052378005.1 Psychrobacter sp. AOP31-B2-9 | reverse complement strand
GCTTCCAAACATTTTTGCAAACGTTGTTACAAGCCTAGTTAAGGTCTCGACATTATCGTCGGCTTGCGCCTAGTTTGGTGCAATTTTAGCAATCGGCAGCCCTATTTATGAATATCAAACACGCCCTAGTGGTTGGTATGATATAAATGACTTATTGATCTTTTTCTAAATGATAATACGACAGTTAAACACATAACATATTTAAAAATCTCGCTAGGATATTTGATGCCAACATCGGTAAGCCACGCTCCAGTTCAGTCTTCAGGCAACGCAATGTCTGGTCGGTCAGCCTCGGCATTAGATATGCCCGTGACAGCGCTGGCAGGTGTCGGGCTAAAAGTCGCAGAGCAATTGGCACAATTAAATATCAAACGAATATTTGATTTACTACTGCATCTGCCACGTGATTATGAGGATCGTAGCCGCTTGGTCTCTATAGCGGATGCAGAAAATGGGCAATCGGTACTCATCACTGGGCGTGTGGTAAACGTCGATACCAAACGCAGCGGTATGACAGTGGTGGTGGATGATGATACAGGTACCATTTCATTACGGTTTTTTAAGGTGTATCGCGGTCTTGCACAAACGATGAGCTTGGGTACGCAGCTGCAATTGTTTGGTGAGGTCAAAGTCAGTCGATACGGCAAGCAGATACATCATCCTGAATACCAGATTGTGACAGACAGTGCTGCTATGACCAATACGGGTCTGCAACCAATTTATCCAAGTGTCAAAGGCCTGCATCAGAATAAACTGCGTACATTGGTTAAACTGGCGTTACAGACAGTACGCAGCCAAGGTCTACCGATGACGCTGTTTACCGAGACCGATTTCAGTGTTGTGGCAGATCTTCCGTTAGCGCCTTTTGAGCCTCCCAAACCATTGAATGCAGAAACGGGTCATCCAGAAGACATATTTTCAACATTGGCACGTAGTGTGCCAGACAATACAAGTGGCAATAGCGCAAATAGCATTAATAAAGCCAGTGCAGCTGCTTATGCTGCTAACCGTCATGCAACCAATGATATCAATACAGTAGCTGCTAGCACGGCGAATAATAACGTCTATAATTTGACGATATTTGAGGCGTTAGTATTATTGCATACGCCGCCTACCTATACCGATGCTGGTCAGCAATATAAATTATTAACGCAGTTGAGTGCGCGCACCCATGCCGCTTGCCAGCGTTTGATTATTGAAGAGCTAACCGCTCATCAGCTCAGCCTACTATATCGGCGTCAGCAATTGCATCAGCACAAAGCGCCAAAGTGCGATACTCAAAGCCCGTTAGCTGACGCGTTATTTGGCGCGCTACCGTTTGATTTGACAGGCGCTCAGCAACGAGTCATGCGCGATATTACGGCCGATATGGCAACATCTGTGCCTATGTTGCGACTGGTACAAGGTGATGTCGGTGCAGGTAAGACGTTAGTTGCGGCAGGCGCGGCAGGCTATGCACTAGATAGTGGCTGGCAAGTGGCTGTGATGGCACCGACTGAGATTTTAGCAGAGCAGCATTTGGTTAATTTTAAACAATGGTTCGAGCCATTAGGTATCGGTGTGGGCTGGCTAGCTGGTAAGCAAACCGCGAAGCAACGCCGTGAGTCATTGGAGACAATCGCTGAAAATACCGTACAAATCGTAGTCGGTACGCATGCGTTGTTTCAAGAAACGGTGAAGTTTGCCAAGTTAGGTCTAGTTATCATTGATGAGCAGCATCGGTTTGGTGTTGAGCAGCGTATGGCGTTGACCAATAAAGGCGTTGCTAATAGTACACCGCATCAGCTTATTATGACCGCAACACCGATTCCGCGCACGTTAGCCATGAGTGTCTATGGTGATATGGATACTTCTATCATTGATGAGTTACCACCAGGGCGTACGCCCATTACGACTGTGACGATTGATCGTAATCGCCGTGATGACGTGATTGAGCGAATCGCTATTAATTGTGAGGCGGGTAGACAAGCGTACTGGGTATGTTCATTGGTCGAAGAGTCTAGTGTGCTGGATGCACAAGCGGCCGAAGCGACTTATGAAGACTTAAACGAGCGCTTGGATATCCGTATTGGACTAGTACATGGCAAAATGAAATCTGCGGATAAGCAAGTCATCATGCAGCAGTTTAAAGCAGGGCAGCTAGACTTGCTCATTGCTACTACTGTTATCGAAGTCGGTGTCGATGTGCCTAATGCGTCGTTAATGGTCATCGAGAATGCAGAACGATTGGGACTGTCACAGCTGCACCAATTACGCGGGCGAGTAGGGCGAGGCTCTACCAAAAGCTACTGCGTATTGCTTTATCAAAAGCCGCTGTCTGAGACTGGTACTGAGCGCTTGAATGTATTGCGTGATAGTACGGATGGTTTCGTCATTGCGCAAAAAGACTTAGAGCTGCGTGGGCCAGGTGAGTTGTTGGGTAAACGGCAAACAGGTAATATCGGTTATTATCTGGCCGATCTCATTCGTGATGAGCAGCTATTTGCGATTGCGCAGCGTTTGGCCAAGCATTTAATATCAGACCCTGCTCGCAAAGCAGATGTCAGCCAGCTTATTCATCGTTGGATGCCAGAGGCCAGTCGCTATACCAATGCGTAAAATGTATTTGGTATCTTTATAGAGCATTTAAGCAAGATATCGATGGTAAATAAAAAAAGAGGACAGCCAATGCTGTCCTCTTTTTTTTGATAAAACTATTTGGCTTTTTTTGCCTTCTTTAGCGATTTTTTAAGCGTTTTGAGGTCTTTCTTCTTTTGCTTAATTGCCTTTTTGGTGTCTTTAATATCTTTTTTGATGCTTTTTACTTCTGACTTATTAGCCATGATTATTTCCTTTCTTAATGGTTTAGTCATCAATAATGACAAATTACGCCGAAAATACAAGGCTGAACTGTACGCACTCTGTATCGTTGGTTTTTGTATTCTATTATTAGTTTTCGTACTTCATTACTATTAAGCACTGTTATTATATTTTCGTCAGCTCAGTGTGACATCGTGCTGAGGTAAAAAAGCTTACTACTAAACTGCCCCTAGTTATTATCAACAATTGACCTTTTAGATACTTAACTGAATTGACGCAATGATTAGATAGTCTACAATATTAAAAAAACATTCTTGATAAGATCGTTGCACATCACCTTGTTTACTTTATATTTTTTACGACGTTGGAGCTTGTTTATTTATAGAGACTGACGAATAGAGACCGACTATGAATGACCTTTCAGACCACAATGACAAGCCGAGTTTAGCCAATGATGAGCAGCCGTTAGCGAATAATCCGTTGCCACCTTATCGTCAAACAGAGGCTACTAACAAACCTACCTCCAAAATACCATTATGGTTGTGGCCTGTGGTAGCGGTTGTTTTATTGATAGGCGTTTTGCTGGGTAGATATTGGAATACTAGTAATGTTGCCGCAGATGAGTCAGCAGCGACAACAGCTGAGCAAGCTAGTACTGAGAGTGACGCGGCTAATGAAGAGCAGGCAGTACTTTCAGTAGAAACTATCACTCCCAGCCAAGATAATGTTGGTAATACATTGCGTGCTGATGGCACCATCAACGCCAAAGACATGGCGAACGTCAGCGCAAAAGTAACGGGCGTGGCTATCGAGCGTATATTGGTCGAGGAAGGAGATCGCGTCAAAGCGGGTCAAGTATTGGCAGTATTCGATACGGATGCGATGGAGCAGCAAGTTTTACAAGCACAAGCAGATGTGGCAGAAGCAGAAGCGACATTGGCCAATGCTAGTGCTGATGCCGCACGTATATTGCCATTGCTAGATATCGATGCCATCAGTAAACAAGAGGCCGATCGCTATCGTACTGCGGAGCTGCGTGCTAAAGCCGTTTTACAATCATCAAAAGCTCGGCTGAGTAGTCAGCGCCTGAGTGTAGAGAATGCTAGAGTCGTTGCACCAGTGAGTGGTGTTATTAGTGAGAAAACGGTCGAGGTCGGTATGGTGGCTGGTGGTGAGCCACTGTTTACGATTATTAAAGGCGGCATTTTAGAATGGCGTGCAGATATCGATCCTAAGCTAATAGGCGAAGTCAGTGTCGGCACGCCAGTACGCGTGAGCTTACCGGGTGGTAACTCTGTTATGGGAGAGGTCAGCCGTATTGCCCCTACTGCTGATGACAACCGTCAAATAACTATTTATGCCAGCTTAGAGACCAGTGCACAAGTCAGGGCTGGCATGTATCAGACGGGCGAGTTTTTATTAGGTAGTGCTAGTACGCAAACGGTGCCAAATAGCGCTATCGTCAGCAACGATGGCTACGACTATGTCATGCTCATAACGGATGTGAATACTAAAGATGGCAAAAGTACGGGGCGAGTTCAGCAGCAACGGGTGACATTGGGTGAACGTCTGGGTGATCGTGTTGCGGTCACAGAGCCATTACCGAGTGATGGTCAAATGGTGAAGCAGGGCGGTAGTTTCCTGAATGACGGAGATTTGGTCAATATTGTGAATGATGCTGCTAGCAAAAAATCAGCTACTGGTTCAGCTGAGCAGGCACGCTCATGAGTTTAAATGTCTCGGCCTATTCGATCAAAAACCCACTGGTTGCTATCTTGCTATTTATACTGCTCACATTGGGTGGTGTCTATGGTCTCATGCAAATGAAAGTGCAGCAGTTCCCAGATATTGATCTGCCCGCTGTTGTCGTGACCGTCACGCTACCGGGCGCTGCCCCTTCGCAATTAGAAAACGACATCGCCAAAAAAATCGAGAACAGAATCACCAGTATCGAAGGTGTGAAGCATATTCGCACCACGTTGCAGACTGGGGTGGCAACCATTGCCTCTGAGTTTGTACTAGAAAAAGACATTCAAGAAGCTGTTGATGATGTGCGCTCTGCCGTTGGTGAAGTGCAAGGAGATTTACCAGCCGCCGCCAACGATCCCATTATCACCAAAGTGTCGACAGCAGGGTTTCCTGTCGTGACGTATTCAGTTGCTGCCGATAATATGAGCGTTGAAGATTTGTCGTGGTTCGTTGACGATACGATCACCAAGCGCTTATCGGATATTCCAGGAGTGAGTACGGTCAGTCGTATTGGCGGGTTGGAGCGAGAGATTACGGTGGCTGCAGATCCGATTACGCTAAGCGGTCTACAGTTCTCTATCACCCAGTTGTCTCAGCAATTGGCTGGTATTCAGCAGGACAGCTCGGGCGGTGAAGCAGAAGTAGGCAATACGACTCAGACGATTCGAGTCTTGGGTGCGGTTGATCGCGCTAACGGATTGAATGATATACAAATAGCTGTGCCGACGGGCGGTACACAAACATTGGGACGTATGGCTCAAGTGACAGATGGCGCTGCTGACCCTAGCTCTATCGCATCGCTCGATGGTGAGACTGTCGTCGCATTTAATATTACTCGGTCGCGAGGGGCGAGTGAAGTTGAGGTCATGGAGCAAGTTGATAAAGAGCTGGCGGCGCTCACTGCATCGATGGGTAATATCCAAGTCGATAAAGTTTATGATCGGGCGACACCAGTGGCTCAAGATTATGATGCGTCCATTAAAATGCTGATTGAGGGTGGGGTTTTAGCGGTTATCGTTGTGTTTTTGTTTTTACGTAATATACGCGCGACGATTGTGGCTGCTGTCGCACTGCCATTGTCAGTGGTTCCTACTTTTTTGGCCATGTATCTGTTTGACTTTAGCTTAAATATCATCTCCTTATTGGCTTTATCTTTGGTCATTGGTGTGTTGGTCGATGATGCTATCGTCGAGGTTGAGAATATCATTCGTCATCTAAGGATGGGGAAGACGCCTTATGAAGCGGCAATGGAGGCCGCTGATGAAATTGGGCTGGCTGTCGTCGCGACTACTTTTACCCTAATCGCTGTGTTTTTACCAACTGCATTTATGGGCGGCGTTGTCGGTCAGTTTTTTCGGCAGTTTGGTTGGACAGCCGCCCTCGCTATTTTTGCGTCATTGCTCGTCGCTCGTTTGATTACGCCGATGATGGCAGCGTACATATTACGACCAGAAAAACAGCAAGTCGAAAAACAAAGTAAGTCGATGGGATGGTATCTCAAACTGGTTGCGTGGACCCTCCATCATCGCTGGATCACGATAGGCGCTACGTTGGTATTGTTTGTTGCTTCGTTGGGATTGGTGAAGCTATTACCGACGGCCTTTATTCCTGACAACGATATTGACCAGACGCGAGTGGCCATTGAGATGACGCCAGACGTTGCGCTAGAAGACACCGAACGTGTGGCGGCGTTGGCCAGTGCTCGTATTTTAGCGTTGCCAGAAGTGACGGATATCTTTACCGCTGTAGGTGATGCGCAACAGGATATAGGCCCTAACTCTAGTTCGAGTAGTGGTATGGCAGAAAACATCGCCAGTCTAGATATTGTGCTAGCGCCACGTGCTGAGCGTGGTACTAAGCAAGAGATTGAGCAAAAAATCAGCGGCATATTATCAGAAGTGCCCAGTGCTCGCTTTACCGTTGGATTATCGAGTGGTGGTGAGACGGGTTATAATTTTTCTTTGACCAGTACCAACCCAGAAGTGCTTGAGCAAACCGCGCAGCAGATTATGTCAGAAATTCGAGCCTTACCGGGTGTGGGTGCTGTCACTAGTGATCGCAGTTTGCCGCGCCAAGAGCTGACAGTCACGCCTGATCGTTTGGCTATGGCGGACAAAGGCGTCACCACACAAGATATCGCGACCACATTACGCATTGCCACCGTGGGTGATTACGAGCAAAATTTGTCCAAGCTTAATCTAGATACAAGACAGATTCCTATCGTCGTGCGTTTGCCAGATATTGCCAAACAAAACATCAATCAATTAGAAGGGTTGTACGTCCCTAGTACAAACGCAATCGGACAAGGCGTGCGTGTAGGAGACGTGGCGCGCTTGGATTTCGGTACCGGACCTGCGCAAATAAAACGCCTAGATCGTGAGCGCTCTATCGGTATCATCGTTCAACCTGGAACGACTGAATTAGGTGAGTTGGTACAAGCGGTCAAAAACACCCAAGCCATGCAGAATTTGCCTGCATCAATTACTGTCATTGATCAGGGTCAAGCCGAAAACATGGCGGAGCTGTTTAGCGGCTTCATTATCGCGATGTCGGTCGGCATTATCTGTATTTTAGGTGTTTTGATCTTACTGTTTGGTCGTTTGCTTCAGCCGTTTACGATTTTGATGGCATTGCCATTATCTATTGGTGGGGCGTTTGTGGGTCTGGTGATTACGGGTAGTAGTTTGTCCATGCCTTCGATGATTGGTTTTATTATGCTGATGGGTATTGCCACCAAAAACTCTATTCTTTTGGTGGATTATGCCATTATTGCTCAGAATCTTGGGTTACCAAGGTTTGAGGCGATTGTAGACTCCTGCCGTAAGCGAGCACGACCTATTATCATGACGACGATTGCGATGGGTGCTGGCATGTTACCACTGGTATTCGGCTGGGGTGATGCGGATCCAACTTTCCGTCGGCCTATGGCAGCAGCGGTATTGGGCGGTCTGGTGACTTCAACGCTTCTCAGTCTCGTGGTTATTCCGGTCGTATATACTTTGATGGATGACTTATCGAATTGGTTTGCTAAATGGCTGGTACCAAGTGGTAAAGATCAGTCCACTATAAATTAAGTCTTGTCTATATACAAAGGAATGTCACTATGAATAAAATATCACGCTCAAAAAAACTATTCTCTTATTCTAAGTTTTTGGTCAGCTTAGGACTTAGCATGTTAGGCACAGCCAGTAGTTATGCGACCACCTATTATCTCGACCCTCCTCATACCAACGTGCGTTTCGCTATTGATCATTTCAATACGTCAACGAACTCTGGTGGTTTTTATAATCTGAGTGGTCAGCTTGAATATAATCCAGTAGCCAAGACAGGTAGTATTGATCTATTAATCCCCTTAAATACCTTGAATACAGGTAATCAAGCTTTTGATAACACACTTAAAAGTGCAGACTTTTTTGATGTTGAAACATTTCCAATAGCTCATTTCAAGTCCACTAAATGGCATTTTTCGAATGATAAAAACCGTTCAGATGTTGTCAAAGTTGATGGCATGCTGACGTTACATGGCAAGGTTAATCCTATTACGCTAACGGCTGCTAAGTTTAACTGCTATTTGAGTCCTATACTTAAAAAAACAGTCTGTGGTGGTGAATTTACAACGACTATCGATCGGACAAAGTGGGGCATCAGTAAATATACATTGCTAGGTATGACAGAACAGGTAGCATTGACTATTCAGATAGAGGCGGTAAAGCAATAGTATGTCCTATGCCAGTCTGCCAATGTGAGTCAAAGGTTTTCAGCATATCGTCAAACAAGCCCTAATGCATAGATTGCATTAGGGTTTTTTTATCGAGAGTTATCGCGTTCTTAGATGGAAAAGAGTGTTTTGCTCAGTCTCTTTATTATTGTAATGACATTCAAAAAACTGATACGACCACAAAAATATATTGACGAAATTATGTTATCAGAATGTTATCAACATACTTCCACTATTAATTAATCAAAAAAATGACCACATATTAGAATAGATATCCGAATATAAAGGAGGTGACGGTATATTTTGGCAATAAAAGAGTGGAGTGATAGAAGGTTTTGAACGGTGATAAATAAGATTTTTCTAGGTATGGTTTGATAGAAATCTAATCATTATTTGTTTATATACTTAGGTTTGAGGCTGTAAAGCAGTAGAAATATTCATTTATATGCTTATATAACAAAGCTGCCATAGCAATTGCACAATGTCACATGAAAAAATAAAAACGTTAGATTGGTAATTTTTGTGCTACTGAAATCCAAAGTTATTAATTGATAGTCTTGTGTTCGGAGATGATGACTAACAAAAATTAGATCATCACACTCTATGCTCAAACTGAACATGATAATCACTTAAGGGGTTATCGGACTTTTATTTATAATAATATTTGTTGATAGGTTTGAGCCATAAAAAATATTGTTGAAGTTTAAGCATATTTTTAAATGACATACCAAATCTAAAAACCAAGGAATTAACCAATGAAAAACCTTACTCTATCTCTACCATTACTTGTTGGCGCTGCACTAACTATCCCAAGCTTAGCAGTAGCAGGGGAATCAGCAGAGATGCAAACGCCTGATACTACCATGCAAGCTGAAGTTGATAGCCCTGACAGTGCTCTTGAAAGCCAAGGCGAAAGTGAAGCGGCGTATCCAACTGATGAAGCAAGTGTTGATACCACAGAAGCTGAGACCGATAGCAGCGAAACAGTCATGGAAGAAGAGCCAGCTCAACCATATTCGTAATTCATAGTACGCTATTTGCTAAGTAAATATGTCACTAAACATCATGTGGCCAAACACAGAATCAGCCACAAACTTATACTAGCAAAACAAGTCGTACATCAGTATTTATAAATTAGTCTCAGCATATTTTAGACAGTAGACCAAATTTAAGAACCAAGGAATTAACCAATGAAAAACCTTACTTTATCTCTATCATTACTTGTTGGCGCCGCACTAACTATTCCAAGCTTAGCAGTAGCAGGGGAATCAGCAGAGATGCAAACGCCTGATACTACCATGCAAGCTGAAGTTGACAGCCCTGATAGCGTCCTTGAAAGCCAAGGCGAAAGTGAAGCGGTGTATCCAACTGATGGAGCAAGTGTCGATACCACAGAAGCTGAGACTGATAGCAGCGAAACAGTCATGGAAAAAGAACCAGCTCAACCATATTCGTAATTTATAGTACGTTACTTGCTAAGTAAATATGTCACTAAACATCATGTGGCTTAACACAGAACCAGCCACAAACTTACTCTAGCAAAACAAGTCGTATAACAGTATTTATAAAAAGGTAGCCATCAGGCTGCCTTTTTTGCTGTTACAACAAATACTATTATGGGGTAACGTTTTATTCACTTCAAGTCCCAAGATCTAAATAATGACATGCGCTAATTACCAATGCAAGCAATGTAACCTTTCTTAAATTTTTTGAATCTTTCGCAATATTTATCACTACTATAAATAGCGTTATAACCAAGAGTCTATGACCAAAACAGAACGGCCCTAGACTTTTTATCTAGGGCCGTTCTGTTTTAACTGCTTGTTTTTAGACAGTTATTAGTAATCAATCGTATAGCTCAAACCATAGGTAGTGCCAGAAGCAGGTAGACGATTCGTATCACCATAAGTGGTTTGGTGATAGACCGTTAGATAGTCTTTGTTAAGCACGTTATAAACGCCGTAATCCATTCGGCCTACTGGCATTTTGACTTGACCTGATACGTCAAGCGTCATATAACCTGTAACAGGTAATGCGCTAGAGTCTGGATCTTTTTGTTGGTCTTTATAGGCTGTGTCGCTGCCACCTATTGCTAATGCTTGTAGACGTACGTTGCTGCCTCCATCAAAGCTGTATTGAGCAAACGCAGTACCTTTTAATGGAGTTAGGCGCACAGCATCTAACTCTAACCAGTCGCCATCTTTGTCATATTGACCACGGGTGTAAGCGACAGTCCCGCCCACTTGCCATTTATCGTTGAGATCGTGAGTCAAAGAGCCTTCTACGCCATAGACACGCTCATCGGTATCGACCACTTCTACAGTATAGCTATCGGTGAAGCGTACAACCTTGTCTGATTCATTATAAAAACCGCTCAAGCGTGCTGCTGTATCGCCGTGTTTGCCTTGCCAGCCAAACTCGTAGTTATTTGTTGTAATCGGCTGAACATTGTCTGAATTGACCACAAAACCTGCTCGTACATCACGCAGCGCACGCTGGATATCTGCTGTCGTAAACCCTTGTGAAAAATTAGCAAAAATCTGATCGTTCGGTGTTAATTGATAGCTAGTTCCAAGATTGAATAGGACTTTATCGTGATCGGTATCGCCTGCTTCTACTATTCCAGCTTCATAGTCAGTGGCAGAGTCATTAGCGTAATATTCTTCTAGTAATTGCTCATATATCGGTGTAAAGGTATCAGTCTCTGATTTTAGTTGCTGATAACGTACGCCAGCACTGGTATGCCACTTATCTGTCAAATCTACATCGGCGTTGATAAAAGCACCCAATTTATCAATAGTAGTATCTGGCCCAGCATTGTAGGTAAGTCCATTTGTCTTAGCAGTTAAACCGTTGCTAGCAAAAAAACTCGCAAAATCTTGTCCATAGTAAGTTTGCTCACTATTTTCGCGTTCAAAATCAGCACCATAACTCAGTAGTACGTTTTTGCCAGCAAGTTCAGTGTCTGTTTGCATTGCTGCACGCAATCCCATGACCTCAATTTCTGCTTCTGACTGAGTAACGAAATATGGATTACCACCGCTGTAAGAAGCATAATCATCTTGTGTTGTTACTGTTTTAGCAGAAGGGTAAAAACGGCCTTTTTCGTCTCTATAATAACCGGTCACATTTAAGTTCGAGCCTAAGAAGTCATCATCGTTATAGCTTAAGTTGGCGGATGTTTTTGTGGTGTACGGTTGATCTTCAATATCGGCACCATCGATAGCGTTCAACGAAGGTGTCGCACCAAATAATACTGCTAAACCGTCACCGTAATCTGGACCGTAGTCAGTGTCTTGCTCATCATTATAGTAAGTGACAGCTAAGTCAAGTCGCTGAGTATCTGTTAATTCCATACCTAAGCTGGCGTTCACGCTTAAAGACTCGGTATCTTGTTGGTCAGTTTGAAGGATGTCTGGGCTAACACGATCACCATGGCTATCGAATTTGCCACCGGTACTACCGTAATCCACATCTAAGCGTCCATATACTCGCTCGCCACCATAACCTAAGGTTTGCCCAACGCTATAACCCAACGATTCAGAATCAAAGTTTCGACTGCTACTAATGCCTAGTCGGGTTTGTCTGATAGGACCATAGCCCACATCTGACTTGGTCACTAGGTTGATTAGGCCGCCAGCTGCACCAGCACCATAAATACTAGTAGCACCAGATAGTACTTCTACTCGCTCAAGCTGGGCAGGATCAATACTATTCAGCTCTCGTGACAGACTACGTGAGCTACTTAATGGTACACCATTAAGTAAGTATTGTACTGGACGACCGTGCATGGTGGTGCCGTAGTTACTCGTTGAGCTGCTACTGGCACCTAAACTTGGAATCAGCTGTGCCAATATATCGCCTGTGGTACGGTCACCTGTGGCCTGCACCTGAATCTCTTGTTCAGTAAGCACTTGAGTGACAGCCGGCATCTCACTAATTTTTTGCGCCAGTGCCGTACCAGTTCTGGCATTTGCAGTCACTGTGATGGCATCCAGAGTCACGCTTGGTTCTTCAGTAGAAGTTGCGCTTGAGTCTGACACTTCTGATGCACCAACAGCATTGTTAGTGCTGTCGTTGATATTGGTTTGAGCGTATAACTGTTGGCTGATACAAAGAGTCAAAACGGATAAGGCAAGTTGATGACGACTTTTCATAGTTTCACTTCATTTAGTTGGATGATCAAATAGAGGCACTGACTGATGCTGAGATAGCAATACTGGGTATACTAAAGTTGTGAATAGTATTGTAAATGATAATGGTTTTTGTTTCTATACTTATTTGTTTTGTATCAGGTTTTGTATTCTCAATTCAATCTATAGCCATTTTAGTGCTCTCAAAAGCATCAAATAGCGGGTTATCATTTCAATATTATCAGTACTGATTTTTTATATGACAGTGGTCTGATACAGTCCAAAAACTCGAGCAATAATTATTCAAAAAATTAACAATATTTATTTATATAATGTTTATTTGTATATCAATGTGCTATAGTTAATATATTGCTATTAACCAACGATAAGGAAAGATTGATATGAGAAAGAATCAACATTCATGTGAGAATCATTCGTGCCATAATGATACAGCACCAGTTAGCGCGCCGGCTTTTCCTCAACTAAACCAGCCAGCGCCTGATTTTACAGCGTTAACCACTGATGGTATGAAGTCATTGGCTGACTATAAAGGTAAATGGTTGGTGTTGTTCTCGCATCCTGCGGATTTCACCCCTGTATGTACCACTGAGTTTATGGCATTCGCTACTAAAGCGGCAGATTTTCGTGCCAAAAACTGTGAGTTATTAGGGTTGTCTATTGATAGTGTACATTCGCATATTGCTTGGATGCGTAATATCAAAGAAAACTTTGGTGTAGAGATTACCTTTCCCATTATTGCTGATTTATCGATGCAGGTTGCCAAATCTTATGGCATGATTCAGCCTGGTGCCAGTGACACCTCGGCAGTACGAGCCACCTTTATCATCGATCCTGAAGGTGTATTGCGGGCAATGATCTACTATCCAATGAGCAATGGCCGCTCGGTTGATGAATTCTTGCGCTTGCTTGAGGCGCTACAAACCAGTGATGAAAACAATATTGCTACACCAGAGAATTGGCAAGCAGGAGATCCTGTTATCGTACCACCACCACGTACCGCTACAGAAGCCGAAAGTCGTGTGGACGATGGTTATGATTATACGGACTGGTATTTTAGTAAAAAAACACTCTAATAGAAGTGAGCTTTATTTTGATAGTGGATATTGAGTAAATATAGGCGTGTTGATGATTCGACACGCCTAATTTTTTTACCTTTTTAAGTTTCTACCGTTTTTTACGGTTTCTATTTATGTTATCGACTACTGATATTGAGGGTCGTCTTAAACAGGCTAATCTCAAAAAATTTATCTCTCCAAGGAGAAAAAATGAAAACAATTATATTGTCACTATTCATCCTGTTTGGTTTGACTTCCTATGCAAGTGCGGAAGATGCGCTATCTGTGCCACCACAAGAGGTTTGGAATCTTGTACAAGAAGCTCCGGACGAGCTGCTGTTTATTGATGTGCGTGATCCAGTAGAAATCATGTTTATCGGTTTTACAGATGCTGTAGATATCAACATTCCTTTTAAGCTAGTTGATCGTACTCAGTTTAATGATAGCAAAGGCAGTTTTGCCATGCAGAGCAACCCAAACTTTGCCTCTGATGTAAAAAAAGCATTAAAAGCCAAAGGTCTAGGTAACGACGCGCTTATTGTGACTATGTGCCGGTCTGGATCTGCACGTGGCAAGCCCAGTGCTGATTATCTATTATCGCAAGGGTTTTCAAACGTTAAATATATCGATCACGGCTTTCAGGGCAGTACGGTAAAAGAAGGTGATATGAAAGGGTTTCGTGTAGTGAATGGCTGGCAAAACTCAGGTTTACCTTGGTCGTCAAAGATTAATGCTGACAAAATCAACAAGCCGTAAGCTTTTTAGGAATGATACAGGTGTGTTTTTTAGAATGACGACACACCTTAGCAATATTACGACTGATGACAAGAGTTATCGGCAAGGGTTTGTAGAATTCCACAGGATACCGCCGAAGTACTGCTGACGCATTTTTGACGTAATACGGTTAGATGCTGCTTTAACTGTGCCAGCTCTTGCATACGCACCTCCACCGCGTGAATATGCTCATCCAATAAGATATCTACATCACCGCAGTCTTTATCAGGCTCATCCCAGTACCCAAGTAGCGTCTTCACTTCACTCAATGTCATGTCCAGCGTCCGGCAATGCATGATGAATTGTAGACGCTCGACATGGTCTTCACGATATAAGCGATAGTTTCCGGCGCTACGAGAGGGCTCTGGTAGTAACCCTTCCTTTTCATAATAGCGAATGGTTTCTACGGTGGCACCGACTCGTTTAGCGAGCGCGCCAATTTTAATGGGCATAATGAATGACCTCTATTCTCTAGAAAGTTAATAGCAAACAGTCTTAACCTTAAAGTCCTAACACTAAAGTAACTATAAGGTCTGATGTCCAACAAATCAAGGCTATCGGATTGAAGGTTGCCAAATTGAATATTTATAGTCTTGACTCTAAAGCCACTAGAGGGTTCATAATATCTTTATTGAAAAGGATAAATTATTATGAAATATCATATTGAAGGTATGGACTGTGCTGGCTGTGTTAGCAAGATTGAAAAGGCGCTCACCCGTATGCCGGGCGTTGACGATATAGAGCTGAGCTTTGCGACGGAAAAGTTATCATTGACGTTGGCGGCTGATTCGACCACGCAACTCAGCGATATCGAAAAAACCATCAAACGACTGGGCTTTGGTATATCTGCCTATACAGATTCATCAATCGCCTCACATACGGATGATGATGCATCAGAGACACCAGAGCCGCGTTGGTGGCAAACCCTAAAAGGCAAGCAAGTGCTAGTTGTCGGTATTCTGATGGCTGTCGCATATACACTCGCATTACTGTTTCCTGATTATGGTATATGGGTGTTCGCGGTAGCGGTGATTGCTAGTGTGTATCCATTTGTCCGAAAAGCTTTTGCTCTAGCGATGTCAGGTTCGCCTTTTTCGATTGAAATGCTGATGTCGGTTGCTGCCATTGGCGCGCTGATTATTGGGGAAGCCGAAGAGGCTGCTGCGGTTGTGTTTTTATTTTCGATTGGTGAGCTATTAGAAAGCGTGGCTGCTGATCGCGCACGTGCTGGTATTAAGGCACTGGCATCACTGGTGCCAAAAACGGCAGTATTGCTTGATAAAAATGGCGAACAGCATGACGTTTCGGCTTCATCGTTGCAGGTAAATGACCTCGTACTCGTGCGCCCCGGCGATAGAGTGTCTGCCGATGGTGTCATCGAACAAGGTACGTCTAGCCTTGATGATTCACCAGTAACAGGTGAGTCTGTACCAGTTGCTAAAATGGTAGGTGATGATGTGTTCGCAGGGTCAATCAACATAGATGGCGCGCTACAGGTACGTGTACAGAAAACAGCAGCGGACAACACGATTGCACGTATTATTGAGCTCGTAGAGCAGGCGCAGGCTTCCAAAGCACCAACTGCGCGTTTTATCGAAAAATTCAGTCGATACTACACACCCGCAGTGATGGCGATTGCCTTATTGATTATTATTATTCCACCGTTAGCTCTAGGCGGCGAGTGGGCCACTTGGCTGTATCGTGGCTTGGCACTCTTGCTCATTGCTTGCCCGTGCGCTTTGGTTTTATCAACCCCAGCCGCTGTTGCCTCTGGTCTAGCGGTCGCTGCGCGTCGTGGCTTGCTGATCAAAGGTGGTAGCGCCTTAGAAGCGATTGGTCGTGTGAACACAGTTGCTTTTGACAAAACAGGTACCTTAACCGAAGGCAAGCCACGCGTTACTGACGTTATTTCTTTTACACAAAAGGATATGGATTTTCAATCTAAACATGAGGTATTGGCGCTCTTTGCTAGTGTAGAGTCCGGCTCTAATCACCCACTTGCGAGGGCTATTGTAGATCATGCGAGAGACACTCAAGTTGCCGTACCTGTGCCCACCAATGCCTATGCGACTGCTGGTAAAGCGGTGCATGCAACAGTCTCTGGGCAGTCTCTAGCCATTGGTTCGCCTGTCTATGCTGCTGACGTTGCATTGCTGTCGCCCAAACAACAAGCACAAATTGAATCGCTACAACACGATGGCAAGACGGTTTCGGTGCTGTTTGATGAGCAGAGCGGTGACGTCCTTGGATTGGTCGCGTTACGAGATGAATTGCGAGAGAGTGCTCAAACAGGGGTGGCACAGCTTAAAGCCATGGGTATTCGTTCAGTGATGCTCACAGGCGACAACCATCGTACTGCGCAGGCACTGGCTAGCAACTTAGACATACAATGGCAAGCCGAGCTGCTGCCAGAAGACAAATTGCGTCTGCTAAATGAGATGAGAGACAATACCCAAATAGCGATGGTGGGCGATGGTATCAATGATGCTCCAGCGCTCGCCACCGCAGATATCGGCATCGCCATGGGCGGTGGTACTGATGTGGCTATCGAAACAGCGGATGTTGCGTTATTAAAAAGCCGTGTGACCGATGTCGCTCATCTAGTGGCACTGTCACGGGCAACCATGTCTAATATTCATCAAAACGTGATTTTTGCACTGGGTCTAAAAGGTGTTTTTCTCATCACTACCGTACTGGGTGTGACAGGTCTATGGCTCGCTGTCATAGCGGATACTGGCGCAACTATTTTGGTTACGCTGAATGCGCTGCGATTGCTTAGATTCAAGTTTAAAGCAGCAACGCAGCCATAAGTCTTGCTTTCCATTTCTAGACTGCCTTCCATTTCTAGCTTATATGATCATTTTTTGTGCCTTTACACAACCTCTCGAAAGCTAAAGATGAATATAATTCATCTTTAGCTTAAATTGTATCGTTTTTATTCATGTTCTGATTTAGGTATGATTCATTTCATACACAAATTTGGTTTTATCTCAGATATTGAGAACAGATTAAGGCAGTCAATCACCATGAGTACACCGTTTACATATTCAGTTTCGAGCATTCGTTTTGATGAAAACTATCAGCCTGCAGACAGCACACGTCTGACGACTAATTTTGCAAACTTGGCGCGTGGCGAACATCGCGAAGAGAACCTACGCAAAACGTTAAGAATGATAGACAATCGCTTTAACGCATTGGCGCATTGGGACAACCCAACAGCAGACCGCTATTCTGTTGACGTAGATATTATTTCTGTAAACATGGATATCGAAGGCAACGGCAATAATTTTCCTATTATTGAAACCTTAAAAACAACGATTACTGATCATAAAGACAACACCCGTATTGAGGGTATGATTGGTAACAGTTTTTCTTCTTATGTGCGCGATTATGATTTTAGTATCGTACTGCTAGATCATTTTGATAAAAAACCAGGTGAGCCGGTGCCCAAAAACTTTGGTGACTTACATGGTAAGTTGTTTCAAGACTTATTGAATTCAGAGGCATACAAAGCGCAATTTAATAAAAAGCCAGTGATTTGCCTCAGTGTTTCAACCAGTAAGACGTATCATCGCACTACCAATCATCACCCTGTGCTAGGGGTTGAATATAGACAAGACGAGTATTCGTTAACCGATGATTACTTTCACAAAATGGGTCTGACCGTTCGTTACTTCATGCCTGTCGGCAGTGTGGCACCGTTAGCGTTTTATTTCGCTGGTGATTTGCTAAGTGATTACACTGATTTTGAGCTAATCAGTGCAATCAGTACCATGGAAACGTTTCAAAAGATCTACCGTCCTGAAATTTACAATGCCAACTCTACAGCGAGTCAAGTGTATCAACCAAGTCTCAAGTATCAAGATTACTCACTGACGCAAATTGTATATGACCGCGAGGAGCGCAGTCAGATGGCGGTGACACAAGGTAAGTTTACGGAAGAAACATTTATCAAGCCATACCAAGACATTCTTGAAGAGTGGGCTGCAAGCTATACCGTTGATAGTCAAGCAGATAAAAAACAAACCAATAATAAATATGCTGCTTAACCGAGCACACGAGAGAAGACAAACAACCATGACAAAACTATTATTACCAACATCAACCGCTGGCAGCTTACCGAAACCGTCTTGGCTGGCAGAACCTGAAAAAATTTGGTCACCTTGGGCATTAGAAGGCGAGCAGTTGATTGAAGCCAAGCAAGATGCATTGCGTTTGTCACTACAAGAACAAGTACATGCAGGTATTGATATCGTCAGCGATGGCGAGCAGACTCGTCAGCATTTCGTGACCACGTTTATCGAACATCTCGATGGTGTTGATTTTGAAAATCGTGAGACAGTCAAAATCCGTGATCGCTATGATGCGAGTGTGCCATCAGTGGTCGGTGCGGTGAGCCGTCAAAAGCCAGTATTTGTAGAAGATGCCAAGTTTTTACGTCAGCAGACCAATCAGCCAATCAAATGGGCCTTGCCAGGGCCGATGACGATGATTGATACACTGTATGACGATCATTATAAAAGTCGTGAGAAACTGGCTTGGGAATTTGCTAAAATCCTGAATCAAGAAGCAAAAGAGCTAGAGGCCGCTGGCGTTGATATTATCCAATTCGATGAACCAGCATTTAATGTGTTCTTTGATGATGTGAATGACTGGGGTATTGCTACTTTAGAGCGTGCTATTGAAGGTCTAAAATGCGAAACAGCAGTACATATTTGCTACGGTTATGGTATCGAAGCCAATAATAACTGGAAAAAGACACTGGGTTCAGAATGGCGTCAATATGAAAAGGCCTTTCCTCAGCTGCAACAGTCTAAGATTGATATTGTCTCACTGGAGTGTCAAAACTCACATGTGCCAATGGATTTGATTGAATTGATTCGTGGTAAAAAAGTAATGGTTGGTGCCATTGATGTGGCAACCAATACCATTGAGACACCAGAAGAAGTGGCCAACACACTACGTAAAGCATTACAATTTGTCGATGCTGACAAGCTGTATCCTGCCACCAATTGCGGTATGGCACCGTTGTCACGCCAAGTGGCTCGTGGCAAGCTTGCGGCATTAAGTGCAGGCGCACAGATCGTTCGTCAAGAGCTGACTGCGTAGAGCTTATCAAACAAACTGATGTAAATTCGGCATTGGTAGCTTTGGTATTGGTAACGCTGGTAAGTTTTGCAGGCTAGGATTTTAACTTGAATGATGCTTATTAAAGTTCAGTCGTTGAGGAGATTCTATTTAAAGAATCTCCCTTTGCAAAACTAAAATTGAAGCACAATTTTTTAACGTTTCACAGGATTTCAGTAATGATTAAAGATATGATTGAAGCAACCGATTTTAGAGATGCCATGTCTTTGTTAACGACTGCGGTCAATGTTGTCACCACAGAAGGTGCCTCTGGCGTTCATGGGTTTACAGCATCGGCAGTATGCAGTGTCACAGATACACCGCCAACTTTGCTCGTCTGTATGAACCAGACGTCTCGGTCGCATGCGTATTTTGTTGAAAACAAAACATTGTGTGTCAATGTGTTGGGCGCTCATCATGAGCCCGTCTCTAACGCTTTTGCCTCAAAATTACATTCAGAAGAACGTTTCAAACAAGGCGCTTGGTCTCAGCTAGTAACAGGCTCTCCTATTTTAGAAGATGCATTGGTCAGTTTCGACTGTGAGATTGAGCAAATTCAGAAAGTAGGCACGCACAGTGTGTTTATGTGCCGAGTAGTCGCCATCAAAAAATCTGAGCAACCAGATGGACAAGAAGAAAGCTTGGTTTACTTTAATCGTGCTTACTCTCGAGTGGGTCAAGTGGATATCGCTTAAGTCAATCATCCGGCCATTATCGAATGGCCATCAAACTATTCATCGTCAATCTGAGAAGTAACTATCCCGTGGAATTAATCATTTTTTTAGTCATAGGTGCCCTCGCAGGATTTGCTGCGGGGCTTTTTGGTGTGGGCGGTGGAACCATCATCGTGCCA
>NZ_JBQSXG010000055.1:0-20391 GCF_052378005.1 Psychrobacter sp. AOP31-B2-9 | reverse complement strand
CTCTGGGGTAAACACTGCCGCAAACTTGCAAACGCAAGCTATTACTGGTGTGGATCTAACCCGTGCCGCCTTTATGCAAACAGCGCCAATTTTTCAGTACTTCTTAGCCATCGCTGTAATAATGTTCGCCTTTTCAACGATGATCTCATGGTCATATTATGGCCTAAAGGCTTGGACCTACCTGTTCGGTGAAGGTAAAGCTGGCGAAATGATATACAAACTTATCTTTTTGGTCTTCGTTATTATCGGTACCATCGTACAGTTTAGCTTTGTTATCGACTTCTCAGATGCAGCTTTATTTGCGATGGCCATCTTTAACATCATCGGTTTGTACTTCTTAATGCCAGTTGTGAAAAAAGAGGTTAATTCTTTCGTTGCTCGTGTGAAAAGTGGCGAAATTAAAAAGTATAAATAATGGGTTTGATTGAATACTGTATTATAATTTGATAATTAACAAAGCCCGTCAAGACTAATCTTGGCGGGCTTTTTGATAGCTAGCACTCGTTGTTTGTTAGATAGCTATTCATTTAGGTAGAAGCTGTTTGTGCAATATTGCCAGTTTACGAAAAAACCAGTAAGCTTAAGCCCATATCACTTAGCCTGTGCTTATTAAGCGGTGGATTAACATAGGCATTAGTAAAAGGATGGTTTGATGACACTACGTATTCATGCACTGTACCATGTTGATTTCGAAGCGCTCAGTCATATTGAGCATTGGGCAGACAGTCAAGGTTATAGCGTTACTGTCACGCGTTTTTATGAAAACGATCCATTACCTTCTCAAGACAGTTTTGATTGGTTGGTGATTATGGGTGGGCCAATGAGCATCCATGATGAAGTTGACTTTCAGTGGCTAGCCGATGAGAAAGCCTTTATTAAAAAAAGCATTGAACAAGGAAAAACAGTCGTCGGTGTTTGTTTGGGGGCGCAGTTAATAGCAGATAGCTTGGGAGCAAAGGTTGCTCCTTCAGGTGTAAAAGAGGTTGGTTGGCTACCCATCCAATTGACCAAAGAGGGGCTAGAGCATCAGCTACTAGAAGATTTACCAAAGCATGAATTTACAGTTTTTCATTGGCATGGCGATGGTTTTGAGTGTCCTCAAGGTGCGACTGCAATTGCAGAATCAAACGCTTGGGCCAATCAAGGTTTTATCTATCAAACCCCAAAACATAAAGCGTTAGGTACATGGGTACTTGGGTGGCAATGTCATTTTGAAGTCACTAAAAAAAGTATGGTAGATATGGTGATGCATGGACAGGACTACATACAAGATGCTATTGCTGAATATCCTCACACCATTCAGGCGGGTGATGAAATCATCATGCTAGGGGACACGCATATCGCAGATAACAATGCATGGCTGTCTACAATGCTAGATAATTTAGTGAAATATGATTAATGGTTTGTAGACGATAGCAGTCAGGTATCAAAGAAAATACTAAAATTTTCAGAAAAGAATCTAAACTGTTAAATATTAGCTGTATGACTTAATTGAGCTGAATAAAAACCGCTTGGCGTTTGCTAGGCGGTTTTTGTTTTCTAATGAGACCAATATGTAATCGGTGACCACGTGTTTATTTTGATAATGTGTCAAGGTGTCAAAGCACCTTATCAAGTACATCTGTGATATCAGCCACCAAGCTGATTTAAAGCCAGCGCCAATATAAGACCTATGGTTGTACTGATACCAGCCCAATGATTACTGCGTTTAAAAGCAGTAGGAAAAACCTCAGTCGCTAGCGAGGCAATGACGGCGCCTGCAGCAAAGCTATTGATAGCACTAATAGTGGCATCATCGGCATCTTTTAGTAAGACTTTCCCCAAAATAGCGGCCACTGATAATAAAGCAGCCGCACCGATCCATAGCATCAGCACCTTTTTATTACTGACGCCATTGTTACGCATCTCCTTTGCCCCGCCTGCTGCTTCTGGCAAATTAGACAGTAATATAGAGCCAGCCAGTGCTGCTACCTGCATGACGTTTCCGCTAATCAGTGCTACGCCTAACGCTAGGTTTTCTGGTACGCCGTCTAAGGTAATAGCCGCTAATAGTCCTGATCCACCGTCGGCATTTAACTTTTCATCAAGCAAATAATCCACACCAGCAAACACCAAAGCACCTAATAACGTAAAAGCAGCTGTTATCCAAAGGCCACTATCAGTGACAGCGGGTTGGACCAGCTCAATAACCACCGATATCATCAGGGCACCGCCTGCTACTGCTAGTAAGTTGCCTTCTAGCCAGCCAGGTAGACGACCGTACAGCCCCCAAAGCGCACCAATAATAAGCGCGCCTGATACGACGATAATTACTGCAAATATCAACATGATATGATTTAACTCCTTTGACTACTGTATTGATAACAGTGAATCGTTTTTATCTCATTATAGGTTGCGTAACAGCTGAATCTCACTTGCGCGACTATCACCTTTAGTCAGTCAACATACAAAAGAAAACCCCAACCATATAGGTTAGGGTTTGGTACGACTGCTAAAGCAAGTCATCAATCTTTACATAATTTGATATTACATAAACGGCAGTTTCGTAAATATCTGCAATACCGTCGCATTGACGATATCAACAAAGAAAGCACCTACCATCGGTACGATTAGGAACGCTTTAGGCGAGGGCAGATAGCGATCAGTGACCGCCTGCATATTGGCAATCGCAGTCGGCGTTGCACCCATACCAAAACCGCAATGACCAGCTGATAGCACCGCAGCGTCGTAGTTTTTACCCATGACTTTGAAGGTGATGAAATAAACGTATAGAATCATCACAAACGTCTGTACCAGTAATATTATGAGTACAGGGCCTGCCAAGTCTGTTAGTTCCCACAGTTTCAATGATAACAGTGCCATCGCCAAAAACAGACTCAATGATGCATTACCAATCACGTCAATAGCACGATCAAACATGTCAAAATTAAAAATCATGGTTAATGAGTTACGTAGAATCACACCGCCTGCTAGCGCCCATACAAAAGTAGGTAACTCAAACGACGTACCTTCGGCAACCAATGTCATCAAATCAGCAAATGCTAATGCACCTGCAAACAGCGCTAAGGTCTCGATAGTTGATGAGGCGGTAATCAGACGAATGTTATCAGGTTTTTCAAACATTTCCTGAGTACCACTGTCATCGTTTTCGCTGTGTTTGGTACTGTATAGGGATTGTTCTCCAGCGAGTTTTTCGACGTCGCTTGGATTCATATTAGCGGGTGCAGGTTTTAACCCAAGTTTATTGATTAATCTGCGCGCAACAGGACCACCAACGATACCACCTGCGACCAAACCATAAGTAGCCACGGCGATACCTAGTGTCGTTGCACCAACCACACCATATTCTTGCTCTAAGACAGCACCCCATGCACCAGCTGTACCGTGACCGCCAGTTAATGCGATAGAGCCTGTGACGAGTCCGAGCAATGGATCAAGTCCTAATGCGCTAGCCATGGTTACGCCGACGGCATCTTGCAATATAATAAATACCGACACCACAATAGTGAATATCAGTAGGGGTGTGCCACCTGCTTTTAGTCGACCAAAATCAGCACTCAGACCGATAGAGGCAAAGAACATCAGCATAGTAGCTGTCTGTAACCCTTGGTGAAAATTAAAGCTGTAGCCCCAAAAAAAGTTAAGGGCATACACGATAACCGCAGCAATCAAGCCACCTGCTACTGGCTCTGGAATATTAAAATCTTCTAAAAATTTAACTTTTTTGACCAAAAATCGTCCAAGCAATAGCACCAAGGTGGCAAAGATTAGGGTGTAATAACCATTTAGGGTAATTTCCATGGGTTAATCCTTTCTATAAAAATAAATTAACCTGAATTTGAGATAAATATGGCTTTATCTCGAATTCAGGTTTGTCTAATGATGATCGACTAAGTGTTATTTGTAGATGGCATGATCACCCATAACGTTGGCTGGCCAAAATCTCTATAAGCATCTTCGATGATACTTTTGAAGGTATTAAAATCTTCTGTATCTATTTTTTTGATAGCTGTTAGATCTAACGTTAAGTCGGTAACATCGCTGTCTGTTAAGCAATCCCATGCACTGTCCCAGTTGTGTGAATAGTAGCTAGGAAAATCACAGGCGTATCCTAAACTTGTTAATAGTGTTGTCTTGTTCAGTATGTCATCGATGACTATGTTAACAGCCTGTGTTGGAACGCTAGCGTTTAGTGCTGTACCGTTTTGGTTACTGTCTTGTTCGTTATGTTGGTTGCAGTTTTGATTAAGGTAGTGAATGGCTTGGCTCATATTATTTTACGTCCAATTTTTTGAAGCTGTCATAATGGTCAACGGTTAAGTAATAGACCGTCGGTGGATTGCCACCAGTGACGATACGCCTTGCACCGCGGTGTGATACGCCAGGAATGGGTACGGTGTATTCGCGATAGTAGCCTTGAGACTGGGCAGGTAGCCTACCTTCTCGGTTGTAAAAGCTGGTGCCATCTTTATTGGGATAAGGAAATGGCCCACCTTGCTTGATCAGCATGATGGTCTTATCTATTTGTGCGTCACCCGTGACGGAAGAGGCTGGCGCTGAATTTGAGCCGCCTGATGAATTTTGAGATATAGCGGTGGGCGCTGCGCTATCCGAAAAGGCAGTCGACTTTATATCATCAAAGAAATAAAACGCGACTGCGATAATAGCGATGAGGCTAAATAAAGTAGATAGTGGGCTTTTTTTGTTTCGATTGCTATTGTGCTGGCGAGTATTTCGGTTGTTATGCGTATTTTGTGTGCTTGTATTATTGTTATTCGAGTGATGCTTAGGAAGGCTCGTTTCATTACTGTTTTCAACACTGTCTTGAAGACTGAGGTTAGTAGACGTCACTTCTGTTGCGCGCAATTGTTTTTTTTCATTACGTTTGCTATTAAAGTAAACGGATTGTCCCTCTGCGATGGGCTGTGATAATCGTACGGTACTGATATGAAAAAACACGTCTTCACTTTGGTTGTCTACGTCAATAAAGCCATAGCCCTTGTCTTTATTCCAATGTTTGATTCTGCCACTCTGCATGAGCCTACTGTCCTATCGCATGTTTGTGTTATGGTGCAAAATTACGGTTGCGCCGCTTATATAACATATTCATCTCTAATAAAAAAACGTCAGCAATCGAGCTGACGTTTTTTGTGGATTATGCTGTCTGTGAATTATACGGTAAGTCAGCAGATAAGTGCTAAGTTGAGTCAATACGCTATAAGTTAAGCGCGCGTCTCGCCATGACCATAGACGATCCATTTTTGTGAGGTCAGACCTTCTAGCCCGACAGGGCCACGCGCATGGATTTTGTCCGTTGAGATACCAATCTCAGCGCCGAGACCATATTCAAAACCATCAGCAAAACGGCTAGAAGCATTAATCATTACACTCGCTGAATCCACTTCACGAATAAAACGTTGTGACTTGGTATAGTTATCCGTAATGATGACGTCGGTATGATGACTACCATGCGTATTGATATGTTCGATGGCTTCGTCAATCCCTGCCACTATTTTTATCGCTAGGATAGGCGCTAGGTATTCGGTATCCCAATCATCAGAGGTTGCAGCTGATAGATGACCTTCAAGTTTAGCATTTTGATTTAGAATAGCTTGTGATTTGTCATCAAGGCGTAGTTGCATGGCATCATCTGCGTCTACAATAGCTTCTGCAATTTGTGGCAGTAACATCTCCGAAACCGTTTCATCTACTAATAAAGTTTCCATTGTATTACAAGTACCGTAGCGATGCGTTTTGGCATTGACGCTGACTTTGATGGCAATCTCAGCATCTGCATCACTATCGATAAAGGTATGGCAGTTACCATCTAGATGCTTGATGACAGGGACTTTGGCATCATTACTGATACGTGCAATCAGACCTTTACCGCCACGTGGCACGATAACATCGACATATTCAGTCATGGTAATGAGCTCGCCTACGGCCGCACGATCGGTTGTCTGTAGCACTTGTACGCTATGTTCAGACAGATCTGTATGACTAAGCCCTTGTTTGATACATTTGGCAATGGCTTGATTAGATTCAAAGGCCTCAGAACCACCGCGTAAGATAATGGCGTTACCTGATTTAAGCGCCAATGATGCCGCCTCTAGTGTTACGTTAGGACGTGACTCATAAATCATACCGACCACACCCAGTGGTACACGCATTTTACCCAAGTGAATACCAGATGGGCGATAGGTCATGTCAGTCACTTCACCAATAGGATCAGGAAGACCAGCAACGTCTTTAAGTCCTTGGAGCATACCGCTGAATCGCGCTTCATTTAATTCAAGGCGATCAAGGAGTGCGCTATCAAGGTTGTTGTTTTGACCGTTTTCCATGTCGATTTTATTGGCAGCCAAAATGTCTTGTTTGGCATTGACTAGCTCATCATGAATGGACATGAGTGCCGAGTTCTTATCACCAGTGTTGGCCGCAGCGAGTGTGCGAGAAGCAGCTCTTGCTTGCTTGCCGACAGACTGCATATAGGTCGTAATATCCAATTGACTCATAAATTACTTTCCTTATGTAATACAGGTTTCTATAAATAAAGGCGCCCAATTTTATATAGGTAAAAGTACCTAAAAGGCGAAAATGTCGCAAAAAAAGAAGTTTTGAACGCCTACTTAGATAGCGATAGGGCATTATGCTATTTAACATAGAGCAGATGAGGTCGATAGTAAAGTTGATTTTGTGAACAGCATTTGTTTTATAAGGTATATATGAGCATTGTTTTATGCTGCTTTACTGATTTTGTTCGAGTACGGTCATGACCTATCGTTTGTTAAATCTCGGCGAAAAAACAAATACATCATTACATGCTTTCAACAGAAATGCGTTGTAAGTACTAAGGTAGTCACGACCAATCGTTAGTATAGTGAGTTTAAGGTTAAAACTTTTAGAGGTATAGCTTTCAAGAGCATAACTTTTAAAAGTATAAATAATTACGATGGACGGAGTATTAAAATGACTATTTTAAATAATTATATCAAAAAAGACGGGATGCCTAAAAGCTGGCTAGTGATTGGCTTAGTTGCGGCGACGTTGGCATTGAGTGCCTGTGGTAAAGATGAGGCACCTATGGAAACTGAGCCAACAGCTGATGCACAAACAGCGGTAGAAGAAGAGGCTACTGCCAGTAATGCTGATGATATAGCGATTGCTAGTGCTGATGAGGATATGGCAGTGGGCGAAAACGATGATGTTGCAGTAGCGACTGCAGATGATACAGAAATGCTAGACGGTACCGAGAGTGAAGAGCATGTCTCGACTTACTAACACGTCTCGACTGGCTAATCGACTGACTAAGTTGTTACCAACAAACATGCTTTAAACAGATAAGGTAACGCCTCGTTCGCTAAAGTGATAAAATAAGGCTCAGCGCTGTAAATGCGGTCTGGGCTTTTTTATGTCAACTACTTAGGGCGTGTCTTCAATTCACCTGATAGTCATCTAAATGGGCTAAATCTTGCCAAACATCGTCAAATAATTGGTTAATATCCTGATATT
The DNA here is from genome assembly GCF_052378005.1 of Psychrobacter sp. AOP31-B2-9. NCBI lineage: Bacteria > Pseudomonadati > Pseudomonadota > Gammaproteobacteria > Moraxellales > Moraxellaceae > Psychrobacter > Psychrobacter sp. AOP31-B2-9. The sequence goes on along the minus strand of NZ_JBQSXG010000055.1, from coordinate 12,879 downwards.
ATCTGCGTTATTTTTCTTGTTTGACGGCAATTTATCTCATTTTTATCACCATTTTTGAAATGAAGACATGCCCTAGTGATGCATAGTTGATGACTGATTGGCTTACTGGTTAAACACAGGGTTTGCCTTTTTACTGTGGAATAAGAGACAATATGTTGCTTTGTTTGACTATATAAGCTGAGTTGCCGCTTATGTGTTATACCGCATTTTTATTCGTGTTTTCATTCATATTTATTGGAAGTCTGCTAAACCATGCCTGATATTGAAAAAAATCCGACTCGGCCTATCGCCTTAGATTTACAAGACATCCATAAAAGCTATGGCTCATTGGCAGTGCTAAAAGGGGTCTCCCTGACCGCATACGATGGTGATGTTATCTCGATTTTGGGCTCATCTGGCTCAGGTAAATCAACCTTGTTGCGTTGTATTAATCTGCTTGAACAGCCTAACCAAGGCCGTATCATCATTGGTGATGACGAACTGATGCTAAAGCCTGCTAAGTCAGGCGAACTACAAGCAGCAGATACGAAGCAATTAGAAAGCTTACGTGCGCGCGTGGGATTTGTCTTTCAAAACTTTAACCTATGGCCACACAAAACGATTTTGCAAAATATTATCGAAGGGCCCACGCAGGTCTTAAAAATTAAAAAAGCCCAAGCCATTAGCGATGCTGAAAAACTGCTTGATAAAGTGGGCCTGCTTGATAAGAAGGACGCTTACCCAGCGAACTTGTCAGGTGGTCAACGTCAGCGTGTTGCTATTGCTCGTGCCCTTGCTATGCAGCCGCAAGTGCTATTGTTCGACGAACCAACCTCTGCTCTAGATCCTGAATTGGTCAACGAAGTGCTCGCAGTCATGCGTGAGCTAGCAGAAGAGGGTCGAACCATGCTTATTGTCACGCATGAGATGCGTTTTGCCCGTGAAGTATCAAGTAAGGTGGTGTTCTTACATCAAGGCGTTATTGAAGAAATTGGCACTCCTGAACAAGTCTTTGACAATCCTACCTCCGAGCGTGTTAAAGACTTTATGGCGTCACATCGTCCAAACTAGGTATTAATCCAAACTAGGTATTAAGTAACCACTGTCTTAAAATATTTTAACGATTAATAATGCGTGTTTATGAGTATTTAACCTATAAATACCTAGCCTGCGAATACTTGGTTTATAAGTACCTATGTCTATAAATATCTGTGTCTACAAATATTTGTGTCTATAAGTATCTATGTCTATAAATATTTAGCCTATCCAATGCATCTATTCAAACAATAGGGTGGTAAAGCGTTTATCATCCTGTTGTCATGTTGGCTACGAAAATTACTGTTACGTAAATATCGTAAACCATTTATTACTCAATAATAACAGTCCGTATGCAAAACGTTTGTTTTTGATATTCTACTCAGGTATTATCGAAAGGTTCATAGGTGGTCAATAATAACGGCTGCCTGTCTATCTATTCTGCTATCTATATTGCTTGTCTGGCAGGGACGTCAGAGAACAAAATATCAGAACCCTAAGTCAGAAAATCCTGTCAAAAACTTATGTAAAACCCATTAGAATTTAAGGAATGTATGATGTCGAATTCTCGCCTATTGTGGTCGTCAATGACCGTTACCGCAGCATTGATGTTGAGTGCTTGTAGTCAACCTGCCAATGAAACTGCCGATACCAGTGCTGATGCCCCTGCAGCAGAAACGGCTGGCAAGACCATTCGTATTGCAACCGAAGGTGCTTACCCTCCTTTTAACTATACCAATGCTGATGGCAGTTTGGCTGGCTTTGATATCGATGTTGCCAATGCTTTATGTGATCAAATGCAAGCCAAATGTGAAATTGTGGCTCAAGATTGGGACGGTATTATTCCAGGTCTATTAGCGCAGAAGTACGACGCTGTTATCGCTGGTATGTCGATTACGGCAGAGCGTCAAGAAAAAGTAGATTTTAGCGAACCATATTTTGCGAATACCATGGTATGGCTGACAGATACCAATGGTGGCTTTGATCCTATGGCGATTGAAAACGTAACGCTTGGTGGTCAACGCTCAACCACGCCTGGGGCTTATCTACAAGATAACTATGAAGGTAAAGACGGCAATACCGTTCAATTATATGATAACTATGACAACGCTTATTTAGACCTGAAATCTGGTCGTAGTGATGCGGTATTGGCTGAAAAAGTCTCTGCAAAATCATGGTTAGTAGATAACTCAGAAGGCTTTGGTATCGTCGGTGATGAAATTGATAACGATGACAATATTGCCATTGCTGTCCGCAAAGATGATGCACTCAAAGCAGAGTTTGATAAAGCGCTTAGCGAAATCCGTAGTAACGGTGAGTTAGCGCGTTTAGAACAAGCCAATTTTGGCCAATAAAGTTGTGTGTCTAGAGAATATAAACCAATATAGTAAAGGATAGTAAAAATGACAATTTCAATGACATCATCAATGGGCAAAAAAGCATTGTGGCTAGCACCGCTTAGCGCAGCAATGCTTATGCTGGCTGGTTGTAACAATAGCTCAGCACCAACAGAAAGTGCAGAAGCTGATACCGCTAGTGAAGCGCCTTTGGATCTTAAAATTGCGACAGAATCAAGCTTTAAGCCTTTTAGTTATACCGATGCTGAGGGTAATTTAATTGGTTATGAGATTGAACTGGTTAACGCCTTATGTGAAGAGATGAATGCAAAATGTGAAGTTATCTCTCAAGATTGGGATGGACTGATCCCAGGTCTAAATGCACAAAAATTTGATGCAGCCATTGCTGGTATGTCTATCACACCTGAGCGCAAAGAAGTGGTCGATTTTAGTGACCCATATTTTCACAGTGGTATTATCTTAATCGGTAAAAAAGGTGATGATATTAGTGTCGATGAGCTAGCAGGTCAGCCAATTGCATCACAGCGTTCAACTGTTTCATCGCAGTATCTGCAAAACGAGCATGACGATGCTGATATCAAGCTTTATGATACTCAAGACAATGCCTATCTAGATCTGACATCAGGTCGTGTGCGCGCGCTTATGTCTGACAAAGTGGTAGGCGTTGATTGGTTAAAAACTGAAGCAGGTCAAGAATACGAAATCAAAGGTGATGAGATCAGCACCGATGATGATGCGATGGGTATTGCATTCCGTAAAGGTGATCCATTAGTCGCTAAATTTAATACAGCATTGGCTGAGCTAAAAGACAATGGTACTTATGATCAAATCACGGGCAGCTATTTTGGTACTAGCTCAACAGCTGCAGCGCAAGAAGCAGTGGCTATTGAGGACACCGATGTGATGGTTACTGAGGAAGAGCAAGCAACAAATTAATATTGCTGCGCTTTACATTGCTCATCTCTGTTTTATGGTTTTTGATGAACAGGGATGAGTACTATCTGATAAACAAATCATCAAGGATGATCATGAATAAGCAATTTGACCAACACAATGCTATCTCGAACGCATCAGCCATCAGCAATATCAAGGCACGACGATTTTCAGTACCTTTTGTGACGATGACCATGCTTTTGGCGTTAGCTGGCTGTAGCAACGGTCAAGATGATGCTCATGATAATGTCAATCAAACTGCTACTGAGGCAGACACCGCAGGTGAAGTGTTGCGTATTGGTACTGAAGGTGCTTATGCGCCTTTTAACTATACCAATGCCGATGGCACGCTTGGTGGTTTTGATATAGATATTGCCAACGCTATCTGTGATGATATGCAAATGACTTGTGAGATTATTGCACAAGATTGGGACGGTATCATTCCCGGTCTAAAAGCAGGTAAATATGATGCTATCGTCGCCGCTATGTCTGTGACCCCTGAGCGTGAGCAACAAGTCAGCTTTACAGAGCCGTACTTTAGCAATACGTTGGTTTTTTTAGCCAAAAAAGACAGCAGTTTTGATCCCAGTAATAGTAATGATATCAATACAAACTCTATTGCGGCGCAACGCTCAACCATTTCTTCGCAATGGTTTGAGGAGACTTACCCAGACGCTAATATGAAGCTTTATGATACGCTGAGTAATGCGTTTTTGGATTTGGGTTCCAACCGTGTTGATGCGATGGTATCTGATAAGTTGCCAGCACTAGAGTGGCTTGGCTCAACGTCAGGCAGTCAGTATGCGCTCAAAGGTGAAGAGATTGATATCAATGACAACTTTGCCATTGCGGTACGTCCAGGCGATGAGTTGCAAACGAAGATTAACCAAGCATTGGCTAATATCAAAGCTGATGGTACTTATGATGAGATCAATCAAAAGTATTTTGGGATACCAGAAGCTAGTGCTACAGAAGCTACTGAGACGGCTACGACAGCAGATTCTGTTGAGTAATTATCGGTGATGTAGTAAAGCAACCGTTAGAGCAATCGCATTTAATGAGTTGGCTTTTGAGATAGTTTAATCAGTAAAAAGGGTATGACCATCATGGTGATACCCTTTTTTTATTTTTCTAAAAAATAGTTTGCTACTGCTAATGTTGACTGTGTAGTTTGCGAAATGATGCCTAGTTATGTCTTTTTTTTAGACGATAAGAGCCTATTTAGGTGCTGCCTTTACATGTGAGTATTAACATAGTTTGCAGCGAATATGATAAAATCAGCGCTCATTTCTACTGTGTCAATTTTAGTTGCAATGATTGTATCTCTCTGACATCGATATATGATGCAAAGTGCTTATACCTGATTTGGTATAAAATACAATTGTTAGCAGCGTTCAGCCATTGATGCTGATTCTTTTAACTCATATTTTGCAAATTGCTAATATAAAGAGACTGAGTGGATAATTGTGTTTGATTTACAAGGATTTGGCGCGCTATTACTAAGCGGCGCTACCGTCACCATCAAGCTCGCTGTAACCAGTTTAATCATTGGTATGGCTTTGGGGTTGCTCGGTGCCACTGCCAAGCTGTCTAATGTCTGGCTGCTACGTAAGCTTGCGACGGTATATACAGCCACCATGCGCGGTATTCCTGAGTTGCTGCTAGTGCTGTTTATCTACTACGGTGGATCAATGCTGCTGATGACCATTCTCAAAAAATTCGGCTATAACGAATATGTTGAGATTAGTGCCTTTTGGGGTGGCGTCATGGCGCTGTCTATCGCTTTTGGTGCTTATGCGACTGAAATTTTTCGCATGTCCATTCAAGAGATACCGATAGGACAGGGTGAAGCAGCGCAAGCGATTGGTATGCGTCCATTTCAGACGTTTTATCGCATCACTTTGCCGCAAGTATGGCAGATTGCGTTGCCAGGATTGGGCAATTTATTTTTGGTGTTGCTCAAAGATACGGCGTTGGTCTCAGTCGTGGGTCTCAAAGATATTATGTATCAGTCCTCACGTGCCGCGCAGTCAACGCAGCAGCCGTTTACCTTTTATATGGCCGCCGCGATTATTTATTTGGGTCTGACCATGTTGATTACTGGCTTTATGATGTGGCTTGAATGGCGTGCCAATCCAGCAGCACGCTATGCTAAACAGCTGAGCCGTCAGTCAACTCACCGTCAATCGACCATAGGATAGAGGAGAGCTACTATGGATTGGAATTGGCAGGTCATTTTTGACCATATCCCTGACTTACTAGGTGGTGCAGTACTGACTGTACAGCTGGTTGTGATTTCAGGCATTATCGGACTGTTTTTCGGTTTGATCTTAGCATTGCTACGCCTATCCAAAAATTGGCTAGTACAAGTACTTCCGTTTCTTTATATTTTCTTTTTTCGTGGTACGCCGCTACTGGTACAGATATTCCTGATTTATTACGGCTTGGGTCAGTTTGAGGCTGTGCGTGAGTCGTTTCTGTGGGAGCCTGTGCTTAGCCAAGCGTATTGGTGTGCCATTATTGCCTTCACGCTAAATACCAGTGCTTATTTGGCAGAAATCATTCGTGGTGCGATTCAGAACATTCCTGTTGGCGAGCTTGAAGCAGCTGATGCAATTGGTATGTCAAAATGGCAAAAGCTTACACGCATTACCTTGCCTCGCGCCTTTGGTATCGTGATTCCAGCCTACAGTAATGAAGTTATCTTTATGCTAAAAGGTAGTGCCTTGGCTTCCACTATTGCCTTGATGGATATCACAGGTGTCGCACGTACGATTAGTGCGCGCACCTATACCTTGATGGAGCTGTTCTTTGCTGCTGGTATTGTGTATCTTCTGTTGTCATGGGTGATTTTATTCAGCTTTAGATTGTTTGAAAGAAAGCTTAATCGCTACATGACTTATGTGCCACCAGATGTCACCACCCGAACCATTCCGTAGTGGTTATAGTGAACTCTATATTTACTGTGTTTTTGCACGTAATGGCTATTGATATCTTTGTATGAAAGGCTTATAACTGTCAATAATAATAATTATTGTGAGAGCTTATTATGAGTCAGTCATCTACTGCGATTGGTAAAGTGGTTTGCGTTGGACGAAACTATGCCGCGCATGCCCACGAATTGGGTAACGAAGTACCTAAAACCCCCATACTTTTTATGAAACCTGCCTCATCAGTGGTGACTATTGCTCACCACTCGACCAACCAAACCGTTCTACGTCCAAACTCTGAAACCTATGGTGATACACACTATGAGGCAGAGCTGTGTATTCAGTTATCTACAGATTTGCGTGCTGCTACTATTGAGCAGGCTAAGCAAGCGATTGGTGGTGTAACACTTGGGTTAGATTTGACTCTACGCGATCTGCAAAGCAAGCTTAAAGAAAAAGGTCAACCATGGGAGCGTGCAAAGTGTTTTGATGGTGCCTGTGTGTTAGCAGATTGGGTCGACCCACAAGCCTTTGGTGATTTTAGCAACGTAGAGTATCAATTGTATATTAACGATACGCTAACACAAGATGGTGACAGTGCTTTGATGCTGTTTCCGGTATATGAGTTACTGGTCGAAATCAGCCATGCGTTTAGCTTGCAAGCAGGTGATGTGATTATGACGGGTACGCCAAGCGGTGTTGGTATATTGCACGCAGGTGACCGATTAAAACTAAAGTTAGGCGAGCATGAGTGGCAAGCAGTAGTAGAATAACTACTCCTTTAAAACGCAACTTTTCAATACACCTCTGCTATAAAAAATCCCAAGTCATGACTTGGGATTTTTTGTTTTCTATCATCAGTGAAGTCTTACCATCAAAACCTATTATCAAATCTGTGCTATCAGACCTAGGCTGTCAAACCTGTGTCATTAAATCTGTGTCATTAAACCGTCATCTAACGTTCAACATATTGTCATGAATGCTAAGTAGGATAGCGGCTACTTCATATTTTTTTGGCGCTGTTAATAGCAATGCCATGATGTTTTTTATGACAATCCAGCCGAATAGCAAGGTGACTGATAATGACCCTATTAAATAATAAGCAAGCAAACAACAAGCAAATCAATAATGAGCAAATAAATAACAAGCAAAATTTGGCTCATGAAGTTGTAGAAGATTCTAATCCTACCAATAATATGGATTTTCAAACCATTATCAGTCGTCGCTTGAATCGTCGTAGTTTATTAAAAGGTGGCACAGGATTAACCGCTGCCGCCTTTTTTGGTGCCTTGCCATTGGTTGGTCATACTAAAGACGCCAATAGCACCATGACGGTTCGTAATGGTGATGATGCCGCTGTGCCAGCACACGGCGATCGAAGCCGCCCAGAAACCTTGAAATTTACTGCCGTGGCGCATTCGACCGCAGCAGAAATGAGCGTGGCAGATGGCTACAAGGCAGAAATGATATTGCCACTGGGTACGCCGCTTATGTCAGGCATCGCAGATTGGAAAGACAATCGCGAACAATCTGCTGAATCATTTGATTGGCGTATGGGTGATAACCACGATGGTATGTGGTTTTTTGGCAAAACAGGTAACAACTACGATGTCAAAGCCTCTGAAAGTGGGCTGTTGGTCATGAATCATGAATACGTAAACAGCGCTGAATTAAGTCCATTTGGCTACGATGTGAAAAAAGACAGCAGCGCCGAGCCTATTTTTCAAGAAGTTCGCCGAGCCACTGACGTGCGCCGTGAGGTCAACTGTCATGGGGTTTCTGTGGTTGAGATGAAACGCCGAGACAGCGGCAAGGGTTATGAGATGGTACGCGACTCTAAATACAATCGCCGTATCACCAGCAGCACAACCTCACAACTAACAGGCCCTGTGGCTGGCTCTGATTTGGTCAAGACTAAATTTGACCCCACTGGTATGAAAACGCGTGGCATCAATAATAACTGCGGGGCAGGGTTGTCGCCTTGGGGTACATATTTGACGACTGAAGAAAACTTTTTGGGCGTATTCGCTCGCGGTAAAGATGCCAGCCAGCTAAGCGCAGCTCAGAATTATGGCCGTGAGCGTTATGGTGCAAAAGAAGATCATGCTACTTGGGGTTATTTGTGGCACACACCCAAAGCAGCAGACGCTACCATGACTGATGAATTTGCGCGTTGGAATATGACCGTCGCAGGTAAAACGGCTATGGATGACTATCGTAATGCGTTCAATACCTTTGGTTATATCACTGAAATTGACCCATTTGATAAAAACGCCATGCCGCGAAAACGTACAGCATTGGGTCGTTTCGCTCATGAGAACTGTGCGTTTGCGCCTGTTAAGCAAGGTCGCCCTGTTGTGTTTTACATGGGGGATGACTCACGCGGTGAGTATATTTATAAGTTCGTATCTAAAGCCAAGTGGTCAAAAAGCGATATCGGTGGCGGCCTAAAAGCGGGTGACAAATACATGAACGAAGGGACGCTATATGTTGCAATCTTTAACGAAGATGGCAGTGGCACATGGCAGCCATTGGTTTATGGTCAAAACGGATTAGATAATACCAACAGCGTGCTACCATTTAATGGTCAAGATGACGTATTAGTATTTGCGCGTGCAGCTGCTGATGTGCTGAGTGCCACGAAGATGGATCGTCCTGAATGGGTATCGGTCAGCCCCGTTACTGGTGAAGTGTATGTAACCTTGACCAATAATAAAAACCGCGGTGTCGATGACGATCAGCCTGTTTCAGCCAGTAACCCGCGCAGTTATGACGTGGATGGTAAAGCTGCTGGTAATGATAATGGTCATATTATCCGCTGGGCTGAAACCAATGGCGACCATGCCGCCACCAGTTTTGAATGGGACATTTACCTATTTGCTTCACCTAGTGATAAGTCTGCAGAAAACCTATCAGGATTGAATGCCAATAATGATTTGTCTTCTCCAGATGGTTTGTTTTTTGACCCGCGCGGCGTATTGTGGATTCAGACGGATGACGGCGCGTATACAGATACCACTAATTGTATGGTTCTAGCTGCACTGCCAGGTAAGGTTAATGATGGGTCAGTTAAAATAGCTTCGACAGGGCAGGATACTCGCCTAGGCTTGGCCGCGACTGATGACAATCTCAAGCGTTTCTTTGTCGGCCCTGAAGGTTGCGAAGTGACAGGTATCACTATGACACCAGATTTTAAAACCTTGTTTATCAACATTCAGCATCCTGGTAATGCTTGGGGTGCCGTCAAAGGCGGTAGCACACCACGATCTGCTACGGTAATGATCACCAAAAATGATGGTGATGTGATATTAGCAGAGTCGTTCTCGTAAATTATTGACGCTATATAGAACGAATGATAGTGATGTAAGCTTGACTTATTCATTAATAAAAAATCTCAAGCAATGGCTTGGGATTTTTTTAGATTCAGTATTAAAAAAAGACAAGTAACATCAACTGCCTATCAATCCTTTCCAACAATATTTCCTAACAATAAATACAATTCAAAACTCAATGATTTTCTTCTATTTATGCTGTTTAAAGACTAGTATAGAAACTTACCTCTTTGCTAAATGTGCCAATACAATGAGTGTTATAAACAACGTGATGAATAGTCCGGATGGTTGTCATGATGACCATATAAGTCATGGAAGTACTGGTAGTAATGCTTGTGTGCGTCATGAGCTTGAAGCGCATTTTGCCTCAGAGACTGATATGCCAGCACACAGCGATGTGTATGAGCAGATAGATCAACTGGAAGCCATCGATGTGGATGAGCTGGTGAAACTATTGGCAGATGATGGTCATAAAACGACGGTGAAGCCAGTTGCTTTGGCTGAATTTTTTGAAGGGTTGGCACAGCTGGCGACTACGGGTGTGGTGGAGGTGACCGATATTGTAGAGGCTATCCATCGCGAAGTAATTTTGCGTCCTTTGGGCCGTTTCAATAAAAATCATATCAACAATTGGCAACGCGGTATTACTGGGCGTATTTATGGCACGATACGTCAGGTCATGCTGATGGTAGGTAGTAATCTGGCATCAGTGTTAAGAGTCTATCAACGCATTGTTATGCAAAAACAAGTTCAGCCCCTGCCTGATTCATTAAAAAAACTCGTCAATGTACTTAACGGTGTCATGGGTGATCATCTCGTTAATAATAAAAATCCACTGGCTGTGCCAATGATGCTATACGATAGCGAAGGCACACCGCAGTGCGAAGTCCCGTTAGGACAAGAAGAGCTATCAATACAGAAGGAGCAGTCAGTACAAAAAGAGCTATCAGGACGTGTTGTCATCTTATGCCACGGTCTGTGCATGAGCTATTTGAGCTGGCAATCGCAAGAGGGCGATGGCTTAGGTGATGCAATCAAACGCAGTCAACCAGATACCACTGTGCTATACCTCGATTACAATACAGGACGTCGTATCTCTCACAGCGGCCGACAATTCTGTCAAATGTTACAAGGTTTGGTCGACCGTAACCCTCATATCAGTCAGATAGATTTGGTTGGTCACAGTATGGGCGGTTTGGTCTCACGTAGCGCGCTGTTTTATGGTGAGCAAGATCATTTGGATTGGGTGAAACGTGTCGGTAACCTCATCACCTTAGGCTCGCCACATCACGGCGCCGTGCTAGAGCGTATTGGCAATTATGTGCAAGAAATCATCGGAAAATTACCATTTGCTGGTTCACTTGCCAAGCTTGGGGATATGCGCAGCGCTGGTATTATTGATCTGCGTCATGGCAGTATTCGAGACGTTGATTGGAAGTCGTTAGAGGGACGTAGTGTGCTACCACAAGACTTTCGTCATCCTACAGGTTTGCCGAGTGGCATCAAAACCTACTTTGCGGCGAGTGCTCTGGTCGAGACGCATTATGAGTCGAAGATGACAGATATGTTGGGTGATGGTTTGGTATCGGTAGCTTCTGCGCTGGGTGAAGATGATAGTGAGCATGCGCTGTTTGTGCCAGATGGTCATAAAGCGGTGTTTTATGGTGTGAGCCATATCAATTTAATTCATAGTAGAAGGGTGCGTGAGCAAGTGGTCGCGTGGTTAGTGGGTAATGGTCAGCGCGACTATACGGGTGAAGATCGGATATATTCTTATCCTAGAAGTTGGGGTGTGGCGGGATAGATAGGTATGTTTCGAATTCAATTCATAAATGTGACTATATTTAATTGAGAGGACGAGTAGCATATCGGCTAATTAAATTTCTGGTGTTTTAAAGAATTTTAAGTTTTTTTCGGGCTATCTACATTAATAGCTAAGTATATATATACGAGACCATCCCGAATTCTGTGTAACTGCCATTTAGATTAAATGCTTACTGATACGATCATCAAACATTATCATAAAGCGATTAAGAGCAGACGTCCAGTTACGGATTGGCATCGACCATTTTTTGGATGCCTGCTGAGTGGCTAAGTACACCACCTTGAATGCGGCTTGATCAGAGGGGAATACCTTACGCTTATTCACCGCCGTACGGATAACACTGTTTAGCGACTCTATCGCATTGGTGGTATAAATCGCTTTTCTAATGTCTTTAGGATACTCGAAGAACACCGTTAAGCCCTCCCAATTGCTGCGCCAAGACTTGACCACGTGCGGGTACTTATCACCCCACACCTCATCAAAGTACTCAAGGTTGGCCTCTGCTATCTCAAGCGTATCAGCGCCATAGATAGCCTTTAAATCAGCCGCTACTGCCTTTTTATCCGTCCATGGTACAAATTTCATGGAGTAACGCACCATGTGTACGATACACAGCTGAACCTTGGCTTTGGGATAAACGGTATTGATAGCATCAGGGAAGCCTTTTAGACCATCGACACAGGCAATGAGGATATCTTGCACTCCGCGATTTTGTAGTTCAGTGAGTACACCAAGCCAGAACTTAGCGCCCTCATTCTCTGATAGCCACATACCAAGCAGCTCTTTCTTACCGTTAAGAGCAACACCTAGTGCCAGGTAGATAGCCTTGTTGATGATTTGTTTGTCTTGGCGCACCTTGACGACGATGCAGTCCAAATAGACGATAGGATAGACGCTGCTCAGTGGTCGGTTCTGCCAAGCGGTGATGTCGTCTAAGATATTATCGGTGACTCTTGAAACCAATGTACTTGAGATATCTACATCGTAGAGCTCTTTGATGCTCTCTACAATCTCGGTGGTGGTTTGACCTTTGGCGTAAAGGAATATGATCTTGTCATCAAGGCCTGAGATACGACTTTGATGCTTACGCACTAACGCAGGTTCAAAGTCACCATTACGGTCTCTTGGGGTGGAGATTTCAAGATCGCCTGTGTCACTGCGAACTGTCTTTTTAGTGTGCCCATTGCGCTTATTTGGCTTGTCTGCCTTTTCATGCTTGGGGTAGCCGAGATGGTCTTCCATCTCAGCTTCAAGGGCAGTGTCGATAAAAGATTGCATGAGCTGCTTCTGGAAGTCTTTGATGTCATCAAAGCTTTTCATGCTACCAGCCATTTGCTCAGCCAGTTTTTTAATGTCAGATTGAGTAGTCATTGCTTATTCTCCTGTTATTGGATTATAAGCAGTTACACACTTTTTAGGAAACTCCCATATATACTAGCAATCAAAACCCATGTTTACCTTTCACAAACTTTATATCCTCATCAATT
>NZ_JBQSXG010000054.1:0-20425 GCF_052378005.1 Psychrobacter sp. AOP31-B2-9 | reverse complement strand
TTATGACGCTTTTTTTGTCTCTTATTTTTAGTAACGCTATTTTACTTTGCCATTTTATTATATCTTATCATTACTTCCTCAACGAGTATGGCTATGACTGTATCTGACTCAACAACATCTTCTACTGGCATCATTAAAGCTTTTTTCCAAAAATATTTCATCGATGCGTTTACTGGGATGGCTTTAGGGCTGTTTGTGACATTGATTGCAGGCCTTATTATCTCCCAAATTGGCGGTTGGTTAGATTTACCTGCGTTGGTTGCAGTCGGCAAACTGGCATCAATACTGATGGGAGCGGGTATTGGCGTCGGCATTGCTTATTATCTTAAAGCACCGACATTAGTGATGTTAAGTTGCTTGGTAGCAGGTATGCTAGGTGCTCACTCCGAAGCACTAATGGCAGGCACGCTGTTTACACCACAAGTTGGCGGACCTGCGACGTTTGTAGCGTTGCCTGGGAATCCGATAGGCGCCTATCTAACATCAGTTTTTGCTTATCGTGCGGGTAGTTGGGTGGCAGGAAAGACCAAGCTTGATATTTTATTGGTTCCGTTATTGGTATGTGCAGTTGCATTAGCCGTTTGTGCGCTATTAAACCCTCCTATCGTCGCTGCTGTTGCTACCATTGGTCAAGGCATTCAAGCAGCGACTGAGCTTCAGCCATTATTAATGGGCATTGTCATTGCCGTTGTGGTCGGTATTTTATTGACATTGCCGACATCGAGTGCGGCTATTTGTATCGCTATTGGGCTTGGCGGTGTAGCAGGTGGTGCAGCGGTAGTGGGCTGTGCAGCACATATGATTGGTTTTGCGGTTGCAAGTTTCAAAGACAATGGTGTGAGCGGCGTGGTCTCTCAGGGCCTAGGTACCAGCATGCTGCAAATCCCTAATGTACTAAAAAAACCCATCGTTTTACTACCAGCTGTGATTGCCAGTGCTATCGTTGGCCCTATTGCGACCGTAGGTTTTGGCCTGGCTTGCACGGCAACGGGAGCAGGCATGGGTACCGCTGGATTGGTCGGTGTATTCGGCGTGATTGAAGCATCACAGGAGATTATGAGTACCGGTCAATTATGGACAGCGATTATTTTATTGATGTTTGTATTGCCTGCGCTAATTGCAGGGTTGGTCGCCTATATCATGCGCCGTATGGGTTGGTTGGTCGCTGGTGATATGAAGCTGCCTTAGCTATTTATTTGTTTTATAATTAAGGTGTGTTGAATTTGTTGCCCTAAACATAAAAAGCCTAACTATATAAATAGTTAGGCTTTTTATTCCTCAGGTATAGCAGCAATAAGTTGCCGGTTGTCTGTATAGGGTCTCTTGTACGGGTCATGTGCTCATTCTAATTATCACAATCTAAATGAGTCGACATCTGATCCTATATAAGATTAACGACGCACGTCTACAGGTGCTCCACCTTTTGGCCAATCTTGGTCTTTATTGGATTTCACTGGACGGTCTAGTTGAGTGAAGTAGCTAGCCACATCGATGGCCTCTTGATCAGTCAGAGTATTACCTTGACCAAAAGGCATTTTACCTTTTACAAATGCAGCCGCCTTGTATGTCCTTGCCATACCTGCGCCATCGTTAAATGAATCTGCACCAGCGATGGCAGGGTATACATAAGTGCCATCGTCATTGTACTGACCTTCACCATTTTCACCGTGGCAAGTGGTACAGGTCGCAGCGAAAATTTCTTTGCCTTTGACAGGGTCTGGCGTGAGTGAACTGTCGATCTCGACAAACCCACGACCTGGAGGTGAAACGCCAATTGGCATGTCTTGCGATAACCACGTCATATAAGAAATAAAGGCGTTCATCTCATCCGAATCTACTTCTAACGGAGTACCATTCATTGAACGCTGAAAACAGCCGTTGACGCGCTCTTGTAATGAGTTGACACGTGCATCACGCGAGCGATAGATGGGAAAGATACCTGGTAGACCATTCCATGGTGCAGCATAAGCTTCTGAACCATTTGCTAAGTGACAGCTAGTACAGTTGAGCTTGTTGCCGACGTTGTCAGGTAGCTCTCGATAAGTATGGTTGGCAAGCTCTAAGCCTCGACGGACGGCAGCACCGTACTCATCGTCAGGGATGGTCGATTCAGCGGGCATGCTGATGTTCAGCTTAGCACCTGGGTTTTCCGCCAACTCATTTTTGATCTCTGTTGCTTGCGCTTCGAGTGACTTTACTCGGGCGATGGCCTCGGCTTCTTCGACACGATCGACAGCTTTTGTACCTGATTCGCTACAGGCCGTGATGCTAGTAGCACCAATAGCAAAGAGAGTTGCTATTAGGAGATATGGCTTGGTCTGTAAGAAATTTTTCATTAAAACATCCTTATTATGAAAAATAATATTTGGATAAGTGTTTATCTGGTAACTTAATCGTCATACTAAAAGTAACGCCTTTCAATTGAGGGTTAAAAACTAAGCACGTAATCAATCTGTAAGTTATTAGAAATACAATTGTATCAAAATACACAATAGTAGTATATAAATACACAATATATTATTTGTTATATTAAAATGTAAGAACAGATCTATTAGACAACTCACTTGCTAAGAAAGTTGCATGAGAAGTCGTTGTAGGTTTAGAAATAGGGCTTTAACATAAAGATTATTTAAGTCACTTGTTTGTTCAAGCCCATTTTTTATCAGTAGCAGTGTTTGTCAGTCGTGAAGATCGATTATTTAGCTGTGTGTGGCTTTTTTGATAGGAGATGTACATCACTTTTGTATGATTGATAACTGATGCTGAAGATGGCAATAGACGCTGCTGATACGCTCATAGTAAATAGCATTTATCATTGAACTAGGGCGTATCTTCAACGCAATCGATAGTCATCTAAATGAACTAAAAATGGCTAGATTTTGTCAGATAGCTGACTAATATCTCGATATTATCTACGCTATTTTCCTTGTTTGAATGCTCTTTATCACATTTTTATTAGTATTTTTAAAATGAAGACACGGTCTAGAGATTATAATGATGAGACAAAATAAAAGCGTCTGAGCAAACTTTGCCAGACGCTTTTTTTGTATAGCCAACGCATAATCGTTAGCTATATTAGGTCGATAAGATATTAAGAAATGTCAGGTGTCTTACCTTCATTGATGACTTCTTCATCAACAAGAACTGTTTTAGCATCCTTCATCGATGGTAGTTCGTACATGGTTTCAAGTAAGGCATTTTCTACGATAGAGCGTAGACCACGTGCACCTGTTTTACGTTCCATGGCTTTTTTCGCGATGGCATCTAGTGCTTCTTGAGTAAAGTTAATCTCAGCACCTTCCATATCAAACAAATACTTGTACTGTTTGACCAGTGCGTTCTTAGGTTCAGTTAGGATTTGTACAAGTGCCTCTTCATCTAGCTCTTGCAATGCAGCGAGTACAGGCAAACGACCAATTAGCTCAGGAATCAGACCAAACTTAATCAAATCTTCTGGCTCAACTTCTTGCAATAAATCTGAGCTACGACGGCTATCGTCTTTTGAGCTAACATCTGCGTTAAAGCCAATGCCACCTTTCTCAGTACGTTGTTGAATGACGCTATCAAGACCAGAAAATGCACCACCTACGATGATCAAGATATTGCTGGTATCGACTTGGATGAGCTCTTGCTGTGGATGCTTACGTCCACCATGTGGCGGGATAGCAGCTACCGTACCTTCGATCAGCTTTAGCAATGCCTGCTGTACGCCTTCACCTGATACATCACGAGTAATAGAAGGGTTATCGCCTTTCTTACTGATTTTATCAATCTCATCGATATAGATAATACCTTGCTCAGCCTTACTTACATCGTAATCAGAGGCTTGTAGCAGCTTTTGCACGATGTTTTCAACGTCTTCGCCGACATAACCAGCTTCTGTCAGGGTCGTGGCATCAGCCATCGCAAACGGTACGTCAAGCAGACGTGCTAAGGTTTGTGCTAACAATGTCTTACCAGAACCGGTAGGGCCAATCAGCAAAATATTACTTTTTGCCAATTCCACCATGGCATCATCAGCACCAATCTTAGATTTTTTGCTATCACTGGCTAAGGTCTGGCTGACTTTTAGACGCTTATAATGGTTATAAACGGCAACGGCTAATGCTTTTTTGGCGGCGTCTTGACCAATCACGTACTCATCAAGCTTGGCACGCAACTCTTTTGGCGTTGGTAATTTTTTATTTACCCAAGAAGTATCGACTTCGCTATTGTCATCACTGTCTTCTGCGCTATCGGCAATGAGGTCAGTACACAGCTCGATGCATTCGTTACAGATATTGGCATCGTCAGCGGCAATCAGCTGCTTCACTTCGCTTTTGGCTTTGCCGCAAAACGAACAATGCGGGGTATTGTCTTCTGCCATAAAGGCGCTCCTAAGTTTTAAAACTTATAAATATTTTGATTATTTACATCAATGCCAAAACGTATCACGCTAAGGCATTTGGTTCTCATCAAGGCTGTTATATGCTAATTATAAAGAAGTAGGGCGGCGCTCTAATACTTCGTCAACCAAACCATATTCTTTGGCTTCTTGCGCATCCAACCAGTAATCGCGCTCGACGTCTTTTTCGATTTTTTCTACTGGCTGACCAGTACGCTCAGCTAAGATGCTGTTTAGACGTGAACGAGTTTTCAGGATTTCACGAGCATTAATCTCGATATCCGTTGCCTGGCCTTGCGCACCGCCTGAAGGCTGGTGAATCATCACGCGAGCATTAGCAAGGGAATAACGCTTACCTTTTTGACCAGCTGCCAGTAAGAATGAACCCATGCTATAAGCACCGCCCATACAGATAGTTGATACTTCAGGCTTAATAAAGTTCATGGTATCAAAAATAGCCAAACCAGCGCTCACTGAACCGCCTGGTGAGTTGATATATAAATGAATATCTTTGTCAGGGTTTTCAGCTTCTAAAAATAGCAATTGTGCAACGATAAGGTTGGCCATATTGTCTTCGACCTGACCGGTCAAAAAGATAACGCGCTCACGCAATAGACGTGAAAAGATATCAAAAGAGCGTTCACCGCGTGATGATTGTTCAACCACCATAGGCACTAGTGCAGCTTGAGTGCTTTGCACGTTGTTGTGTGCACTCATCAGCATATCAAAATGTGGGTTGGCAGTGATGCGATCATAATCTGTCATAAAGATGTCCTGTTTATAAGTACATAAGATAAAGGGGTTGAGGTTAGCGAACGGCTAAGCTATGGGTGCTTATTATAATAAATACTGCCGCTGATTATTCACACGAACTAGATGAAATAGTAAGATCCAGACGTCGCTAAAAATAGTTGAGCTAATGGTAACTTTTTTATTAGAGCAATAGTAACTTTTTAATGTGAAAAATAATATATGGCTCACTATTAATAAGGCGTTTGTACACATTTATCAAGGGGTCTGGTAATAAACTATCGATAAAGGTGCTATATAAGCCATATTTGCATTGGCTCATGTCTAGCGTTGCTTACTGACATTGGAAACGTAAAATACAACCGATAGGGAGGTGGTATTGCTAAAAATTGGTGCATCTATAGTGGTTGTTTGTGCTATTTTGGTGCAGGTAATGGCTTGTGAGAAAGCCAAGCACAGTTAACATAGGCTTGAGCCTTGATGAATAGTGTTGAGTGTTCTAATTAGGAGTAAGTTGGCATAAGGATTGTATGCATAGGATGATATTGTCATTTTTATGAATTGTTATAGCACTGGGTCTATATGATCGCTCTAATGATCGACCTCTCCGTAATACGATGGTGTATGATATTTGACGTTCAACATGGCCTAACGAGTAGATGAGTATATAAAATGAGCTGGGCTTCCTCTTTAGCTTTAGATTTTGACAGCATAAAAAGTAGGCATGTTGCCCAAGATACTGCTGCAACTGCGCCTAAAACGCGGCTATATCGTCGTAAGCATACGGGCGCATTGATGGTACAGCGACCGTTATACCCTGAGCCGTGCATGCAGCAAGGTATTTGTCATATATTGATGTTGTATCCTCCAGCCGGTATCGCCGGTGGTGATACGCTGAATATTGACTTGCGTTTGGATGATGGTAGCCATACGGTTATCACCACACCAGGGGCGGGTAAATGGTATGGCAAAGACAGTATCAGCAAAAAAAATAAAGTTGCAGCCGATCAATCAATCATCGTCGAAAATAGGGCAGTCGACGTGGATATAACCACAGATAACAATGCTACTACACAGCATATGGCTGAACATGCCAGTCAACAGGTACAGGCCAGTTTAGACACAAATACTCGCTTAGAGTGGTTACCACAAGAGAGTATTGTTTATAACGAAGCCAATATGCATGCGACGAGTCGCTTTGATTTAACAGACTCATCTAGCTTACTAACGTGGGAGATTAGCGTGTTTGGGCGGCAAGCTTATGATGAGCAGTTTTTGCAAGGACATTACCATACTGGGCTGAATATTTACCGTAAAGGGCGAGTTATCGTGGCAGAACGAGTGGCTCAATCAGCCCAAAGTCGCTGGTTTACTTCGCATCTAGGACTGGCAGGTCAGCATGTTTATGGGTCGTTTTGGGCGGTACCGAGCTTAAAAGATATCTATGAGAATCCAATCACACAGACATCAAAATCAGAAAAATCAACAGCGACCACACAAGCTGCAGCTAAACAGGCGTTAACCCATTACCTAGACAGCACAGTATTGGCATTACGTCAGGCAATCGCTGAATTTGAGTTGCCTGTCTACTGCACTCATAACTATCAAGCAGTCAATATCCGTTATATTGGCTCGGATGTACGTGGCTGTTTTGAGGCTTTTTATCAGTTAAGAGAAGTGTTGCGTGAGCACTGGTGGCAGCTTGAGTTGTGTCGACCCAGAATTTGGGACACCTGATCTTTTGTTATGTACTTATTATTAGATGCTGTTTGTTAAGTACTATTTATTAAGTACTGTTTGACGTGGTATGAAATTAATATGATATTAATATGATGTGAAAAAGCCACCATCGCTGTTTTGATTAAGGCACTCAAGTTTTGAAGTACGTACTCTGCGACACAGAATATTATAAATACAATAAGGAAACCTCATGCATCTGACTCCGACAGAAAAAGACAAACTCATGCTATTCACGGCCGGTATGGTGGCTGAACGCCGGAAGAACCGTGGTGTTAAGCTGAACTATCCAGAAGCCATCGCTTATATCAGCATGCTACTCATGGAAGGGGCGCGAGATGGTAAAAGAGTCGCTGAGTTGATGAGTGAGGGCGCTACCTATCTGTCTGCTGATGATGTGATGGAGGGTGTGGCAGAGATGGTGGATGAAGTGCAAATCGAGGCAACATTTCCTGATGGCACCAAGCTGGTGACGGTACATAACCCCATCGTATAGCACTGTATCTTACCGAAATGATAATTATAAAATAAGGCGGCTCTCATGCAAGCAGGTGAATATAATATTCAAGATGGCGATATTACGTTGAACCAAGGACGAAAGGTGCAAAGTATCAGCGTCGCCAATACAGGCGATCGACCTATCCAAATTGGCTCGCATTATCACTTTTATGAAGTTAATGACGCTTTGGATTTTGAACGTGAGCGGACGCGTGGTTATCGCTTGAATATTATCTCTGGTACGGCAGTACGCTTTGAGCCTGGACAATCACGAGAAGTGGAGCTGGTGGCCTTTGCTGGTAAGCAGGAAGTATATGGCTTCGCTGGTCGAGTAATGGGTGCAGCTAACTCGGACGCAGCATCGAATAATACAGATAATGAGCGCCCTACAGCGACATCACAAAAGAAAGTGAGTCGGCATATTTATGCTGAGCATTTTGGCCCGACAACAGGCGATAAGGTTCGTTTAGCGGATACAGAGCTTTGGTTGCAAGTTGAGGCTGATTTGACCAGTTATCAGGATGCTGATCCAGTAGGTGCATTACAGGGTAGTGAGCGCTCTAATAAATCTACTGAGATAAAAGGCGAAGAAGTTAAGTTTGGTGGTGGTAAAGTCATTCGTGATGGCATGGGACAAGGGCAATTATTAGGTGCTGACGTCGCGGATACGGTGATTACCAATGCATTGGTCATGGATTATACCGGTATTTATAAAGCAGATGTGGGCATCAAAGACGGTCGTATTAGCGGTATTGGCAAAGCGGGTAACCCTGATATTCAGCCTGGCATTGATATTGCGATTGGTGGTGCGACCGAAATAATCGCTGGTGAAGGAAAAATCCTAACAGCAGGCGGGATTGATAGCCATATTCATTTCATTGCACCGCAGCAGTGCGAGACAGCGCTGATGTCAGGGGTCACTACGATGCTTGGCGGTGGTACAGGGCCTGCACAAGGTACGCTGGCGACTACCTGTACACCAGGTGCTTATCACATCGGCTCGATGCTCAAATCTACTGACAGTATTCCTATGAATATTGGGTTACTAGGTAAAGGTAACGTGAGCGTGCCAGAGCCGATAGCCGAGCAAATCGAAGCTGGTGCTGTGGGGCTAAAGCTGCATGAAGATTGGGGTACTACGCCGCAAGCCATCGATAACTGCTTGAGCGTCGCTGACAACTACGATGTGCAAGTAGCGATTCATACGGATACCTTAAATGAAAGTGGTTATCTAGAAAGCACGCTAGGCGCTTTTAAAAACCGCTGTATTCATACCTTTCATACCGAAGGTGCAGGCGGTGGGCACGCCCCTGATATTCTCAAAGCCATTGGTGAGTCGCATGTATTGCCGTCCTCTACCAATCCAACCAGACCATATACCGTCAATACCATTGACGAGCATCTCGATATGCTGATGGTCTGCCATCATCTAAGCCCTGCCATCGCTGAAGACGTGGCGTTTGCAGAAAGCCGTATCCGCCAAGAAACCATCGCCGCTGAAGACATCCTGCATGATTTGGGCGCGATTTCGATGATGAGTAGTGATTCTCAAGCCATGGGCCGAGTAGGTGAAGTGGTCATTCGCACGTGGCAGACCGCGCACAAAATGAAAGTCCAACGCGGTCATCTCGCTCCAGATGCGACGGCAACCACGGAATATGAGAAACAGTACATCACACTGACAGACTATGATCAAAGCGCGGATAACGATAATTTTCGCATCAAGCGTTATATCGCAAAATACACCATAAATCCTGCCATTACCCATGGTATAAGCGATATGGTCGGTTCTATCGAAGTGGGGAAGTGGGCGGATCTAGTATTATGGTCTCCTAAGTTTTTTGGGGTAAAACCCGAGTGCATCATCAAAGGCGGGCTCATCGCTGCTGTTCCGATGGGTGATATCAATGCCTCTATCCCAACACCTCAGCCAGTACATTATCGTCCTATGTTTGCCGCGTATCCAAAATCTATTGCCCAAACTAGCATTACCTTTATGTCGCAAGCGGCTATCGATAAGCAAGTAGATAAGCACCTTGGCTTGACCAAAGTCATTCAGCCAGTACATGGTATCCGTCAAATCCGTAAAAGTGATATGCGCTTTAACAGCTATTGCCCTGAGATGGATATCAACCCTGAGACTTATGAAGTACGCGCTGATGGTGAGCTATTAACTTGTGAGCCTGCCGATGTATTACCCATGGCGCAGCGTTACTTTTTGTTTTAAGTGTTCCTTTATTTGAAGAGCTCTGTTCTTCCAAGCGCCTTGTTCTTCCAAGTACTTTGTTATCCTAAGCATTTTGTGATGCTGATTTTTTAGTGTTTTATGTCCTAACAGTTTGAGCCACAACAGCCAGAGTATAATAATGATGAAGATATTCAATACCCGTTTAAGTGATTTGAGTGACATGCAACAAGCTCAATTAGCAAAGCAGCAGCAAACTGATGACTATCTACTGCTAGACTTTGATACTCGTCAGCATTCTCGTTTTAAGGCCGCTACTGTGTCAGGTGAGAGCGTCGGCGTTGATTTACCGCGGACAGGCACACTCAAAGGTAATGATGTCTTGATTGATGAAGCCGGCGAGTTGATCCAAGTCATCGCTAAACCTCAGGCAGTCACTAAAGTCACCGCTGATGATGTTTTCACCTTAATGAAAGGGGCTTATCATCTAGGCAATCGACATGTGCCACTAATGTTTGACCACAGTGTTGACGCTGGTGACGCAGGCTATGCGTTGTATTTTGAAAACGACCATGTACTGGCGCAAATGTTAGAGCGTCTTGGATTGCAGGTTGCAGAGGCATCAGTACCGTTTGAGCCTGAAACAGGGGCTTATCAATCAGGGCACGGGCATTCGCACAGTCATTCTCATACACATTCAAATAGTGACTTAGATGGTCATGAACATAACCATGAACACGGTCATTCACATAGTCATACGCATGGCACGTCAA
The DNA here is from genome assembly GCF_052378005.1 of Psychrobacter sp. AOP31-B2-9. NCBI lineage: Bacteria > Pseudomonadati > Pseudomonadota > Gammaproteobacteria > Moraxellales > Moraxellaceae > Psychrobacter > Psychrobacter sp. AOP31-B2-9. The sequence continues at coordinate 10,098 of NZ_JBQSXG010000054.1, read as the reverse complement.
ATAGCCACGAACATGTAGGTCATTAATGATGGATACGGTTAGGTTTGGTAGTCAACGCAATCACAATCGTCAGCTTGGACAAGTGCTTATGCTGGCATCGAGTAACTTACCTATCGGCAGCTATACGTATTCACAAGGGGTGGAAGCGGCGATTGAGTCAGGTGTGATTCATGATGAACAAAGTACGCTCGAATTCATGCAAGACTATTTGCAGCTTGCTATCTTGGATTACGAGTTACCGATATTAGCATTGATCATGCAAGCCCTTGATAAAGGGCATGAAGCCCTAGCGGCAGCCCTCGCGCAAGACTACCATGCGAGCTTAGAGAGTAAAGAGTTTGTGCTTGAGTCTCAGCAATTGGCACAAGCAATGGTGTCTTGGCTTAATGAAGTGCTGGGCCTAGGTATACCTGCTGAAATACCTGACAATGGTTACTTACCACTTTTTGCTCATATTGCTCAGCATTGGGAATTACCGATAGCTCAATCAATGACAACTTATGGGTTTGCTCAATTAGAAAATATGGTATTGGCAGCGGTAAAGACAGTGCCACTAGGGCAAATGGCAGGACAACGCGTTCTTTGGCAATTACAAAATGATCTGGCGGCGCAGGTTGATGCTGCTAGTGATAACATACAGCGCGTCTTTGATGATGTGATGGCGTCACCAGACAGTATTGATTATCTAGATTTAGAGATAGTCCAAGTTCAGGATATTGTTGAAGATCAAGATGTTGAACAGTTGTGCCAAGAGCTCTATGAGTTACTCAATATATCTAACAACTTACCCAATTTGGCGACTCTCTCAAGTATGCACGAAGAGCAGTACAGTCGATTGTTCCGCTCATAGCTCTATGCTTAGATATGTTCAGTTAGGTCTGTCCAAATTGGTCTGTCTACTTGGATCTACTTACATTGCTCCGATTTTATAATAATTCTATATCAACCGTTTAAGGAACACATTATGTCTTTGACCCCGCTACAACCAAAAACTTCGCAAGGTACCAGTCCTACTAATGTATCGACATCTGGTTTATCTTGCTTACGCCTCGGTATTGGTGGTCCTGTTGGTAGCGGCAAGACGGCATTGACCTTGCGCCTATGCCAAAACATGCGTGATACCGTCAACATGGCAGTAGTGACCAATGATATTTATACCAAAGAAGATTCAGAGTTTTTGACTCGTAATGATGCCATGCCTGCTGAGCGCATTCGCGGTGTAGAAACCGGCGGCTGCCCGCATACTGCTATCCGTGAAGATGCCTCTATCAACCTGACAGCGATTGCTGAGCTGCAAGCGACTTTTGAAGGATTGGAGATGATTATCATTGAATCAGGTGGCGATAATTTGGCGGCGACATTTAGCCCAGAGCTATCAGATTTGACGTTATACGTTATCGATGTGTCGGCAGGTGATAAGATACCTCGCAAAGGTGGACCTGGTATTACTAAGTCTGATTTATTGATTATTAATAAAACGGATCTCGCACCAATGGTAGGTGCATCACTAGAAGTTATGGCGCGTGATGCCAAAAAGATGCGCGGCGACAAACCTTTTATCTTTAGCAATATGAAAACAGGTGAAGGGCTAAATGAGATTATTGCCTTTATCAAAGAGCAGGGCATGCTTGCTTAGTCAGTAGGAGTAGCAGACGAGCTGATATCATTCGACTATAAATAATAAGGAAAAATCACATGATAAAAAGTATAGAAAAATCTAATTTTTCACAAGCTCTATCCTCTCGTAACATAGTGGCTGGCTCCACGGTGATGATGACAGCATTAATATTACCTTCACTAGCACAGGCACACTCAGGTCATATTCATTCAACCACTGCGCATACGTCATCGCTGTTAGGGACTTTGCAAGCGGGGCTGATGCACCCGATAACTGGTTTTGACCATTTGTTTTTGGCAGTTGGCATGGGTATGTTGTTTTATGGACTGAAAAAGACTCGTCTAGGGTTAATGTCATTGGCAGCAGGGTTGTCGTTGGGTGCGATATTGGGTGCGATATTGGGTACGGCTGGCGTTCTGATTGGTGGTATTGCATTTTCCACGTCATCTGGGTGGGTTGAGATGGCTATCTCATTGTCGGTAGTTATACTGGCTATGGTCTTGATGAGTCATAAAAGTAGACAAGAAGCATTTTCTACGCAAACAAGTAAGGCAACTACGCCAAACATTCAGCAGCTGTCGTTGTTTGGCTTTGGTGGTCTAGCTGTCTTTCATGGATTGGCGCATGCAATGGAGATGCCAGCAAATGCTGGTGTGAGTGGTCAGCTAGGGTTTTATGCCGGAATGTTGGTCACGATGCTAGCACTGTACGCAGTTGGTACACTGATTAGTCAGCAGCTACAGCAGCGATTGGGTAGTAGCTTATGGGTACAGCGCGGTCTAGTGTTGCTAGGATTGAGTGCCGTATTTGCACCTGTGTTGGTTTAAGCGTTTTTGGCGCTACAAATAAGGTGTCTGTAGACTCGATAGTTATGATTGACATTAGCTATCGAGCCCTATAAAAAATGCGCCCCTGATCAAAAGATCAGGGGCGCATTTTGGTTTTGATAACCGACTATAGCCTATCTAAAAAGACAGCTTGTCGTATCAATTACATGCCTTGCTGCTGTTGTTGCTGAGCGGCTAGCAAGTCTTGGTAGCTAACTTCTTTGTCAGTTACTTTGCCTTGACCGATCAGATAGTCAACGACTTGGTCTTCTAGTACGACAGACTCAATGTTCGCGCGCTGCTGCTTATCATTGGTGTAGTACTCGATGACTTCAGCTGGATCTTCGTAGTTTTCAGCGGCTTCTTTGATGAAGGTTTCAACACGCTCTTGATCTACTTCTAGGCCTTTAGTATCGATAACACGGGCAACGATGATGCCAAGACGGGCAGCACGTAGCGCTTGCTCTTCAAATAGCTCATTTGGTAGCATGTCTTTATCGAAGCTGTCAGCGTTAGCGCCGAACTGCTGAGAAAAACGTTGCATCATCATGTTGCGTTGACGCTCGATTTCTTGCTCTAGCATAGCGTTTGGCACGTCAAACTCGTTCTTTTCTAGCAATGCGTCAAATGTTGCTTGCTTAACTTGGCTACGCGCAGCGTTTTTGATTTCGCGTTCCATGTTTTTGCGTACGTCTTCTTTCAACTTCTCAACGCCGCCTTCTTTTACGCCGAATAGTTCTAGGAACTCTTCATTGATTTCAGGTAGCTTAGATCTTTCAACTAATTTCACGTTGATTTTGAACTGGGCTTCTTTACCCGCTAAGTTTTCAGCTTGGTAGTCTTCTGGGAAAGTTACGTCGATGATTTTTTCTTCGCCAGCTTTCATGCCTTTGATACCAGCTTCAAAACCAGGAATCATTTGGTTGCTACCGATGACCAGTTTGAAGTCTTCAGCTGATCCGCCTTCGAATTTTTCGCCGTCGATTGAACCTTCAAAGTCGAAAGTGACTTGGTTGTCTTTCGCAGCCATGCCCTTTTTCTCAACGAATTCTTCACGTTGCTTTTGTAGGTTTTCGATCATAGTGTCAACGTCTTCTTCACTAACTTGTGCAGTGTGACGCTCAACTTCAATCTCATCGATACCTTGTACGTCAACTTCTGGGAAGATTTCAACAGTGGCTTGATATACCAAGAAATCATCTTCAAGTTTTACGTCGTCGATGTTAGGCATGCCAACAGCGCGGATGTCTTCAGATTTAATCGCTTCAAATACAGTATCGCGGATCACATCGTTGATAACTTCTTGTTGAATGCCAGCACCGTACTGAGAGCGGATGTGTGACATAGGGACGTTACCTTTACGGAAACCGTCAATCTTGGCAGTTTTCGCAACTTGGCGAATACGGCCTTCAACTTTGTTTTGAATTTTTTCAACGGGTACTTTAACCGTGAGCTGGGTTTCTTTATTAGATAGCTTGTTGGTTGTGACTTGTAAATCTGTAGCCATGTTCATTACACCTTTAGGATTAAATAGTACTTAGAGTTAAACAGTACTTGGAGTTAAATGGTAATAGACAACTGCGCCTCAAAATATGGCTGAGGATACAATTGCCGTTGGAATAAATAGGGGATAGTGGTAGTCAACAGCTTTACAATGAGTGATTATAGCAATCGCCTTTAGCACTCAACGGGACTGACATATAAAACTGTTTATCTTAGTAAATGCTACCAATTATCAATAATAAACCGTTAATGCAGCGCATAATAACGCTTATTGGTGAATTATACAGCCAAATAACGGATTTCAACAAAATTTTAAAAGTAGAACAGTATAATCTATCTGATTATTAAAGTAAAAATTATCTGTTTTGCTACTCGTTCACTTAAAATTTACTATGTCATCTGTTTCGCTTTAGGTACTATTTATATGTTTATGCGAGTTATACATTTATGCTGAGGCATGCTAGATATAAACGAGAGCGAATATGACAAAAACAGGTTATAAAGGCAACTGTGCTAATAGCTGCTGGATTGCCTGACCACGATGACTGATGCTATTTTTATCAGCAGCGCTCAGACTGGCCGCACTGGCTTGCAAATCAGGTAACCAAAATAATGGGTCGTATCCGAAGCCGCCGTCACCATATAGAGAATCCAAGATTTCGCCATGCCATAGACCTTGAGCGATGATCGGTAATGGGTCATCGGCATGGCGAACCATTGCCAGTACGCATACAAACATACCTTTGATCGGAGTATTTGGCTTCGCTGTACGGATAGGCTGTAAGCCAGCGATGAGCTTAGCATTGTTTTTACTATCGTTACCGTGTTCACCAGCATAGCGAGCAGAGTAGATGCCCGGTGCGTTACCGAGTACAGGCACACACAATCCTGAATCATCGGCAATGGCAGGTAATCCGCTGAGACGGCTGGCATGTCTTGCTTTAATAATGGCGTTTTCGACGAAGCTTAGTCCGTCCTCGATTGCATCTTCGATATCGAGTTGACCTTGTGGAATGATCGTCACGTCTAGATTTGCTTCAGCAAACAGTCTTTTGAACTCAGCCAACTTGCCTTTATTATTACTGGCGAGTACCCATTGGGCAGCTAGGTTTTGATTGGTGCTATTTTCGCTGGTACTGTTTTCTTTAGTGCTGATAGTAGAGTGAGAGAATGTATCTTTCATAATGTTTATCCGATTGGTAGTGTGAACAAATCAACGATACTAGGGCGTGTTGAACATTCAAATATTAGGGCTGCTGATCGCTAAAATTGCACCAAACTAGGCGCCAGCCGACGATAAGGTCGAGACCTTAACTAGGCTTGTAACGACGTTTGGGGTGATTTTAGCATCAGCCTTTCAGGGCAGTACTCTTTTTTGCCAATACATAGCGAAATTGTTTAACCTAGAATGACTAGGCATCAAAAATTTCACTGCATATTGTCTAAAAAATAGTCACTGCCAGCACCACATTTGAATGTTCAACACGCCCTAATAAAAAATTAGATATTGATTGGTTTTATTTATTATTATCATTGGTAATTATTGATGTGATATAACATTCAGTAACTGAGTTTGTATCTTCATTTTGCTATACTTCATGGCAAAAGTTAGTAATCATGGTTTTTGACGGTTCATTAAATTCATCAACCAGTTTTGTAGAGCATGTCCTCAATCCGGACATTACACTTTAAATGGGCTAAAAACAGCTAAATTTTTGCTAAACAGTGTCAAGTAGCCTGCTGATATCTTGATATTATCTGTACTACTTTTCTCGTTTGGCTGCAATTTATCTCATTTTTATCACCATTTTTAAGATGAGACTACGCCCTAGGTTGGAATATTTGCAACACGTTTAGAGCGTGTGATTATAAAGATGCAAGTTTGATGATACAAACAAGACTTGCAGTTATAATATAAAGATTGGTCGTTCGCTTATTTCGACAGGTTTACTTTAAGGGAATGATTAAGTAGTATTCTAGTTGAGTACAATTTTAGGATTTTTAATAAAAACAAGCCACTTTAGCCTCTAGCATATATCAGTAAGCATATGCTTATTCTGAGTGATCAGAGGGCTAAACCAGCCAGGAGATACAATAATATGTCACATATCACTTTACCAGAACTACCATACGCAAAAGACGCACTAGAGCCACATATCAGTGCTGAGACGTTAGAATTTCACCATGATAAGCATCACAATGCATACGTGACCAAGCTTAATGCTTTGTTACCAGGTTCTGGTCTAGAAGGCAAAACGCTACCAGAAATCATCTTAGCGACTGCTGAAGATGACAGCAAGCAAGGGATGTTTAATCAAGCAGCCCAAGTATGGAACCACACATTTTATTGGAATTGCATGACGCCAACCAATGGTGGCGGTGAACCTACTGGTGATCTAAAAGCTAAAATCGAAGAAGATTTCGGTAGCTATGACAAATTCCGTGAAGAGTTCAAAAATGCAGCATTGACTCAGTTCGGTTCAGGTTGGGCATGGCTAGTCGCTGACAAAGTCGGTGGCAAACTATCAATCGCTAAGACTGGTAACGCTGGTACACCATTAGCGAATGGTCAAGTTGCTGTATTGACCTGTGATGTATGGGAACATGCATACTATGTTGATTACCGTAACCGTCGTCCTGACTATGTAGATACGTTCCTAGACAAACTAGTGAACTGGGACTATGCTAACGCAAAATATAAAGGTCAAGATGCTGGCGTTGAGTCGTAAATAGCGATGCAATGATTAAGCTATCTTAGCTTTATAAGTATGAAAAAGGATACCGGGAGGTGTCCTTTTTTTGTGCCAAAATTTTGTGTTAAGAGGGATGAGTGCTTTATGAATAAGGCTTTCACCTATAAAAACAGCTTATTATATAAATGATAATCATTTACAAATAGGCTGTTTTACGCTATTGTCAGTCAAAGAATTGATCTATGAAAGACGAAATCTATAAGGCACGTATAAAGAGCCACTGAGCTTGGCTTTATAGTATTGAGATTCATAGTGTTTAACGTCGCAAACTTACTTTCCTTATCTCATCCTCAATTTTATGGATAAAATTATGAATAAACAAAATATCAGTCAAACTGTTTTAGCGCCTATGATGGCCGTTTTGTCTTTACTATTTATGAGTACCAGCGCGATGGCTCATCCAGGACACGATCATGGGGCTAATGAGTCCATGCTTGTACATGTGCTGTTTTATGGTGCTATTGCTGCTGCCGTTGCGTTTGCTGTGTTTATTGCCTACCGTCAATTTAGTAAAAAAAACGGGAAATAAGCCAGTTCTTACAATAACAAAATAATAAGGAAGTTTATTATGCTCCATACTCTTCTCACAAAACTAGATAGTGCTCGACCATTTGCCCAAGTCTCTGCTCACTGTGATATCCCTTGTGGTATTTATGACAGTACGCCTGCTCAAATTTTTGCGTTAAGTGTACTGCGTTATTGCCACCAAATTGAGGCGTTAACCGACAGCCGTGCAGATCAAGCCAAGCTAGTACGTTTGGTCGCTGACAAAGAAAAGCATGCTGAGTCTGTTAAGCATGAAGTACGTATTATTTGGGGTGATTACTTTAAGGGTGCATTGCTAGAAAAATACCCAAATATCCATACACTAGCGCATGACATCATGCTAGCTGGTTCTGCTGCCAAACAGCATATCGATGTGGAAAATGCTCAAAAACTGGTTGATTTGGTGAATGAGTTTGCCGCAACGTTTTGGGATTCAAAAGGCGTAGAAACCTACCGTGCCGTTTGCCCGTACGAGCCAAAAGTAGAAACCGTTTATCCTAAACTAGGCTAAGCTAAGGTGTATTCTTAATAGCAGCTCAGAATACGATTAAATGAAATTTAAAGTCATGAAAGTCATTGGCAACAGTATGCACCCGACTCTTGAGTCGGGTGCTTTTGTATTGCTGTGTCGGCATGGTTATTTAACACCATCCTCTGCTGTATTGACTGATTCAAATAAATATCTGTCTCGTCTATCTGTAAAGCGTTTATTAGCTGATAAGTTGACATTAAAGGTGGGCGATATTGTCGCCGTAAACCATCCAAAATATGGTCATATTATCAAGCGAATAACTCAGCTAGAGTACAGTCTGGCATCCAAAAGCACAGACAGGCGTCCACAAAAGCACCACATCACGCGCCTGCGTCTAAAAGGCGACAATTATATTGCCAGCACTAGCGAAGCAGCGATGGGCTGGATAGAGGCGCATCACCTTATCGGAAAGGTGATTTATCAGCTAAATAGATAAAAAAAGCCCGTCATTAAGACAGGCTTCTTATTTGGTGATGTGATGCTGGTGGTGTGGTGGTGTGGTGGTGTGGTGGTGTGGTGGTGTGGTGGTGTGATGTGATGCTCAGCTTTATAGCAGCGATTGGTTAAGCTACGCCGCCGTTAGCACCGATATTTTGCCCAGTCACCCAAGCTGCTTCCTCACTCACCAAAAACGCTACGACACGGGCGATGTCAACTGGTTCACCAATACGGTTGAACGCTGACATGTTGGCGAGCTTTTCGATGGTTTCGTCTGATTTTCCTTGATTGAATAGCTCGGTATCTGTTGGACCGGGTGACACAGCGTTGACAGTGATTCCTCGCTCGCCAATCTCTTTGGCAAAGACTCGGGTCAGCTGCTCGACTGCGCCTTTGGTCGCACAATAAGTGCCATAAGTGGGCAACATCATGCGAGTGGTCGTGCTTGAGAGGTTCACGACACGACCACCGTTATTAAGTTTGGCTGCTGCCTCACGCAATGTGTTAAACGTGCCTTTGACGTTAACGGCAAAGGTACGATCAAAGTCTTCGTCGGTGGTCTCTGCGATAGGTTTATTAATCATCATACCTGCGCTATTGACCAAAATATCTGGTTTGCCAAATTCACTGACGGTGGTGTCAAACAGCGTAGCGACTTGCTGAGAGTCACTGACATCTGCTTGCACAGCGATGGCTTCACCGCCTGCTGATTTAATCTGGCTGACGATATCATTGGCTGCGGCGTCATCGTTTGCATAGTTAATAACGGTTTTGGCCCCTGATTCTGCTAGTAATATGGCTATCTGTGCGCCGATGCCTTTTGATGAACCGGTTACAATCGCGACTTTATTATTTAGTGTTGTCATCGATATTTTCTCCAATATTATAAATAGATATCAGTAAGCCTATATGGGGCTTTGACTGATGATTTTTAATTAACGATATAGACATTAGCAGTGTGCAAAGACAATGAGTAGAGCGGTTCTGTATTCTAAATTTAAGATAAGTTTATTAATTGTGTCTATTAAGATATATGGAATGAAAATAAAGATGTTCGTTGAAGATAAGCCTTCATGATTAAATGTTTTTCGGCAAGTTGATAGTTATACTCGTATAGTATTTATCAATAATGCAAAGTTTCAAGCACAGCTATAATATTTAAAGAGAGTTATCCGCTATTAGGTTTTTTATTTCAAGAATCGATAAAGTCTTATCTTTTTTTCTATGAACGACAGAGTGGCAATTCGCGCATAGAGGAATTAAATCAGTTTCGGGATCTATGTCTTTAGGTGTATCAAATTCTGATACAGGAATTATATGATGAACATGAATAAATCCTTCAGCATATTCCCCATAAAAATTTCCAAAGTTAAATCCGCAAGCAGCACAAGAGTTACCGTGAATGGCAATCGCTTGCTTTCTGTATTTAGGATTTCTTTCGTATGTAGTCACATAGCGTTTTGATTTTTCGCCTTCACTGAAAGATTCAAGTGAATCCTGAAAATCTCCTCCAGTTTTGTCTGAGATATAAGCCGTCTTTTGCTCTGAAACTTTGTTAGGAGTGGCTTTAGAGCTAATAAGATGATAAGTTTCTTCATCGATAGCTCGTACCCCATCGCGCCAATAATTAGATTTTCTCGAATCGGGAATTGTTTCTAGGTAATCGGAGTCGCTCTTTGCTAAAACTGCTTCTTCAAAGGGTATAAAGTCAGTAATGGTAGCAAAAAAGTCATTTTTACTACTTTCTTTGTCTGGGTAGGTTCTACCGATTTTAGCGATAGCGAAATAGTGAGGAGCATTAGATAGTCTATCTTTCGAGAAAGATTTATTTTTAAGGCTTCCCTTGTAGTAAATAACATGAGTGCCTGGCTCTAGATATTT
>NZ_JBQSXG010000053.1:0-21589 GCF_052378005.1 Psychrobacter sp. AOP31-B2-9 | reverse complement strand
TTGTTATTAAAAAATGCTACAGCCACTAGAACAACAAACAGTCCTATTCCTATTCCGATACCTGCAAGAATCCACTTAAAAAATCCTTTTATAAAATTTTGCAAATCTGTCCGCCCTATTCTATTTTTATGAATGAGTTGTTTATTCGATAAACTTGTTAATTATCATGCCAATTTTTAAAATTCTTGATACTCAAATAGCCAACATATTCTTTATCTGCTAAATCTCCACCTAATACATCATCAACGATTCGATCGATGGGTTCAATCACCAATTAAAGGTTTGATATCAGAGCATTCACGTTATATATATCGTCTATATCTACTTTAAACTTATCATCAATATGTGAAGCAACATCAAAAGACGAACGTCTGTCTTTAAAAGTAAACTGCTGTGGGCATGAATAATTTCCTTATAACACACGCCCTGTTCTCAGTGCAAACGCCCAATCCTCACGACCATTCTGTGAGGCCAATTGAGCAGCAGCCTCATAATCGTACGGTATCTGGATATGTTCAGTTTGCCAGCGCACCGCTTGCTCGGTCTCAACACAGCTAATGATTGCATAATTTGCATGAGGGGAATAGGTCTGCATTCTGTGAATATTAGGTAAGTCATCTTCGTAGGCAGGATAACCGACGCTACCAGTATTGATAATTATTTGATCGTTTGATAGCTTTACCGTACGCGGAATATGAGTGTGGCCACATACGACAACCGTACTATCAATACCACTGAGCAATGCCAAAATATCTGCATCGCTACGTACTCTAGGCTGACCTGTTTCTATACTCTCTAACAGATAGACCATATCATCTGTTGGCGAGCCATGGCATAAGTAGACATCCTTGCTTAAATGACAATCAAAAGGTAAATTTTGCATCCACTTAATAGCCGCTTTAGGTAAATCTGCGATAATAAAACTTAGTGTTGGATTACCCGCAATATCTGCCGCTGTCGCCTCATATATCTGCCTATCTTGATTGCCACAAATGGTAATAATATCGTCTCTACATGTCATCAGCAGACCATAAGTCGCTTTAGGTGCGATAGGCCCATACAAAATATCACCAAGATTGACGATTTGCTCTATATTACGACGTTTTATATCTGCAAGAACCGCTTCTAAAGCAAAGACATTACTATGAATATCTGAGATTGCAGCGATTGTATTTATATGCTTACTGCTAAGTTTTGTCATAGTAATTATCTGCTCTCATCAATAAGGTTTTATACAAATATCACAGCCTTAACCTCGCTTGAAGTATCACATATATATTTGCGCTTGATTGTTTTGTACTACTTTTAAATTGAATCGACTATAAGTCATATCCCCAATCTAAATGATAAATGGGCTAAAAACCTCAAAAACAAAAAGCCCGATGCCTAAGAATAACTTAAAGCATCGAGCTTTGTTTTATGACTGTATTTTATAACTATGTTTTACGGCTATATTACTAACTAAACTAGAGTAAGCATTAGTAGCTAAGTTATATTAAGAAGAAATACGCCCATAGTCCGACAACAAAGGTGGCAATAATATTAAGAATAATACCCGTACGAACCATCTCTGTCTGCTTGATAAGTCCTGTACCAAATACGATCGCGTTTGGCGGTGTCGCAACGGGCAGCATAAAGGCACACGATGCACCAATACCAATGACCAATACTAATACTTCATGCGGTAAGCCCATTTGCTCAGCGATAGCAGCAAATACTGGCACCAACAATGCGGCAGAGGCTGTATTAGAAGCAAATTCGGTTAAGAATATAATAAATGCAGATATCGCAATCATTACCACCACCAGTGGTGCAGCAGATAATGCGTTAGCAACCGTTTCACCAAGTACTAAAGACGCACCTGAGACTTTCAAAACTGTCGATAGCGCAATACCGCCACCGAACAGCATGAGCACGCCCCAATCGGTATTATCAGAAACCTGCTTCCATGATACCAATCCTAAGCTGACCACTGCTGCGGCTGCTGACAAAGCAATGATGGCATCAGTATCAGAAATATCTAAGGCGGCACCAATTTTTTTGGAAAATATCCAGCTTAAAGCAGTAATAATAAAGACAATAATTGTCGCTATACGCGGCTTATTCCACGCAATAGGATCATCTTCTGTCAGCGTGATTTTACGATTCAGATTGGGTTTAAGGAACAGGTACATCGCGCCCAATAATACTGGTAATAACACCAACATCATCGGTATACCAAACTTCATCCAATCAACAAAGGCAATATCAAGCGCTTTGGCAGCAATAGCATTCGGTGGTGACCCGACAATCGTACCCAAACCACCAAGACTTGCCGAATAAGCAATACCCAATAGCACAAACACAAACGTACCGCGATCTTTTTCACGATCAACTTGCGTCAAAATACCTAGCGCCAAGGGCAACATCATTGCCGCAGTGGCTGTATTTGATATCCACATTGACAAAAATGCCGTCACACCAAATATCAAAAATACCGCTGTACTAAGCTTACCACCTGACATCGACAAGATTTTTAAGGCGATTTTTTTATCTAATTGCTGCACATGTAGAGCAGCAGCCAAAGCAAAACCACCAAAAAACAAATAAATCGTTGGGCTGGCAAAGCTCTGCAAACCAATTTTGGCATTGAAATCTGGTATACCAATCAGCGCACCAACGACTACTACTAATAGCGCCGTGATGGTCACGTGCAGTGCTTCTGTTAGCCAAAGCACACCAATGAAAAACAACAATGCAAGACCTTTATTAGCATTGATATCAAATGGTAAAACATTATAGATAATCATAGCGACAATCGCCGCAATAGCGACAACTATCAACCCTTTACCAGTTCCTTTTGGAAAGGTATCGGTAAATAAATACTCATTGCCATCAGTAGGTAGATGGCTGTCTAGTTTTTGTTCTGACATAAAACGTCCTTATTTCCTCAAAGACAATGTGAAAACACCTTACATATCATAGGTACTCTAGTACTCACTTTGTCACTCACCCAAAAAAATACGTGGCTATCATAGCAGATATACAACAGAAAAATGACTTAACCAAGAACTTAATAAATTAATACCAAATTCAGGTATATCAGACATAGCTCTTATATAATTTGTATCTTACCTATACATGAAGGAACGCACCACCTTAACGCAAACAATGATGTTCTATGGTTACACATCGTCACTAAACAGGTGCATACTTTGCCTATACAAGCACATAGCGTGCGCTCATACTTGTTATTAGTTTGACTAAAAAATAAATATCAAAAATGCATTTAATAAACATATTTTCATTAGATTTTACGCTAGCAATTGAATAAAAACAAACAGGAGTATGTCATGACACATGCAAATAGAAAGGATTCCACTACTAAGATGGCACCCAAAGACATCAATCAAGACGGTTTAGCCAAAGAATATCAGCAGCGTACGAATGATTCTGCACTTGATATGATGCAAGGTATGCATGAACATGAAGATCATAAAGAAGAAGGTGATAAATAAGTTATCGCTTTACGTTTACAGTAAAAATAATAGGCGCTTATCATTATGATGAGTGCTTTTCTCGTCTTGGTTCTCTCTTTTCTGGTAAATGACCTGAAGCATAATTATATAAAAACGCTGCTGTCAGTACAATTGTAATAGGTACTAATAATGCACCATAACCCACCTTGGCATACATAAATGCCCCTACCGCGCTCCCACCGCAAAAGCAATACCAAATAATCGCTTGAAACCCCAGTGTTGGCTTACTGATCGAGCGACCCGCTAGCCAATTACCTATTGCCGCACCCATGTCTGACGTCAAGCCCGTTAAGTGAGTAGTACGAATAACAGCACCACTATAAGTAGCAACCATTGCATTCTGCAAGCCGCACGCCATCGCCGCAGCCAACTGTCCTAAATAGTCGTGCTGTTGGTATAGCCAATAGCTAATCACTAGTAATAGCGCTTCTATATACAGCGCTTTTCCATAACCTTTACCTAGTTTTAATGAGGCTTGTCCAATAACAAAACCGCTTAATATAGCACCTGCTAAAAAAGAAAGTAACAACGCACCAATATACAAAATACTGTGTACATCTAAATAAGCAATCGCCGATGCAAATAAGCTGACATTACCCGTGACATGCGAAACCGACAAATTAGCAAAACCCATCAATGCTGCCGTGTTGACACAGCCAGCACTAAAGGCAAGCACCGCACCACCCCACAATATCCACCTTGGTAATTTAGTTATCATATCTACTACCTAAAGACTGAACTAAAAACAGCCCATAGTATAACTAAAAAAGGCAACCAATTGGCTGCCTCCTTTATTTCTTAAACATTATTTTCAGACGACATTGCTAGGATGCGTCCTCATTACAGGAAGCAATTACTTTGGTTCGTCGATCATCATTAACTGCTCGCTAATAGCAACCGTATTAAATCCTGCATCTACAAACATGATTTCACCAGTGATACCAGAGGCCCATGGTGATAATAAGAATAATGCCGCATTGCCCACTTCTGTCTGAGTGATGTTGCGCTGTAATGGTGCTATTTTTTCGCTGATATCAAGCATTTTACGGAATGATTTGATACCACTAGCCGCTAACGTACGGATAGGACCTGCTGAGATAGCATTAACGCGGATTCCTTCACCGCCCATAGAAGTCGCTAAATAGCGAACACTGGCTTCCAAGCTGGCCTTAGCCATACCCATGACATTATAGTTTGGTAAAACCGAGATACTGCCTTCGTAAGTCAATGTCAACATAGAGCCGTGACGCATGGCTAGTAACTCACGCGCTTCTTTGGCCAGTGCCACAAAACTATAGCTTGAGATGTCATGCGCGATACTACTGCCCTCACGGGTAGTTGCATTGACAAAATCACCGTCCAATTGATCCATCGGCGCAAACCCAATCGCATGTACCACACCATTGATACCATCGCCCCAGTGCGCAGTCACTTGTTCAAAACAAGCAGCGATAGAGTCATCAGATGCCACATCACACTCTAATACTAAATCCGCCTCGAACTTCTCTGCTGCCATATCCACACGTTTTTTGATTTTGTCATTTGGATACGTCAAGATCAATGATGCGCCTTCACGATGTAATGCTTCAGCGATTGCCCAAGCGATAGAAAGTTTGCTTGCGATGCCAGTTACGACAAATCGTTGTCCTTGCAGTAGCATAGTTTTTCCTTTTGAATCAATTAGAGTTATTTAAATTAAAAAATTATTTAGAGTTATATATGATAAATAATCAGTGCTAGTAAATCATAAATTAAAGATGGCTTATTATACACGAATTAATTTAAGTAAACAGTCGTAAACTGTATTTGCTTATAATGGCGCTTAATATTGATTAAACATTGAACTACGAGCCACAGCAGTATGAAGTTAAGCAGATTTCAAGTATAATCACAGCCCTTCCCAGCTTGCACAATTTTTATAATAATCCTTTATAACGGTTAGTTATAACCAAGGATTTAGCGTTAAGCTACACCCACATTTTGGATGGCTGCCAAACTTATGAGTAACACCCCAACAATAACATCAGAATACCAAGAAAGTATTGAGTCTTATCGTCAATTGATCGGCTCAACTGGTGAAGACTTGCATCGTCCTGGTCTTGAAGAAACACCCATGCGTGCCGCAAAGGCCTTTGCTCACCTAACCCAAGGCTATCATCAAAATTTAGATGACGTCGTCAATGATGCGCTGTTTCCATCGAGTAATCGTGAGCTGGTTTTGGTTCAGAATATTGAATTTTATTCATTGTGTGAACATCATATGTTGCCTTTTCATGGTATCGCACATATCGGTTATCTACCCAATGGTCAAGTGTTAGGTTTATCAAAATTTGCCCGTATCGTAGATATGTTTGCCCGTCGTTTACAAGTTCAAGAAAACCTAAGCGAGCAAATAGCACAAACTATTATGGACGTCACCGGCTGTCGCGGCGTCGCGGTAGTGATGGATGCCGCACATATGTGTATGATGATGCGCGGTGTTAGCAAGCAACACTCCACCACACGTACGATGTCAATGTTGGGCGAGTTTGTCCATGATAATCAAGCGCGTACGGAATTTCTAAGCGCAATACCTAAGCGTCAACCAGCTTTTTAATTATTCAATAAATCATAACTTAATCTTCAAAAACAAGAAAAGGACGCATTAGCGTCCTTTTTATTGTTTCCGTTTTATTAAAAATTAAGAAGCGATTGGTTTTACGTCATCAATCCAATCACCGTAACCTTCCTTTTCCATATCCGCTAATGGTACAAAACGTAGTGCCGCCGAATTCATGCAGTAGCGCTTTCCTGTCGGTGCAGGACCATCATCAAATACATGGCCTACATGCGAGTCAGCATAACGGCTGCGTATCTCGGTACGAACAGAGAATATACCTCTATCTTCTTTTTCAACAACCATATCTGTACTCAATGGACGAGTAAAGCTTGGCCAGCCCGTTCCTGATTTGTATTTATCACGAGAAGAATACAGAGGCTCACCCGATATCACATCGACGTATAGACCAGGTTCTTTGTTATCCCAGTATTCGTTATCAAATGCACGTTCGGTGCCTTCTTCTTGAGTAACTTTGTACTGAATATCATTAAGCGATTTTTTCAATTCACTTTGCGTAGGCTTTACAAAGGTTTCTGAATTGAAGCCCGTGGTCATTTTAGTATCAGTGGAGGTGCTTGAAGACGCAGTTGGAGTATTTTTTTCTATGCTATCTGCATCAGGTTTAAATTGACTGAAGTCTAACTGATAGTTTTTACCGTATACACTTTCGATAAACTGATAACGACCAGAATTAAAAGTATAGGCTTTATAACGAATCGGATTCTTTTTATAATAATCCTGATGATACTCTTCTGCTGGATAAAACGTGCTAGCAGGAGTAATTTCTATCACCACTGGTTTCTCATACACACCAGAATCTTGTAATGCCTGCTTGGCTGCTTCTGCTGTTTGCTTTTCTTGCTGATTATTATAAAAAATAGCAGGACGATACTGTGTACCGCGATCTACATACTGACCTTCAGCATCTGTGGGATCAGCGATACGCCATAATGCCTGCACTATACCCTCATAGGTTATTTCCGTAGGATCATAATAAACCTGCGCCGCTTCAGTATGACCCGTGCCACCCGCTGATACTTGTTTGTATGTTGGGTTTTCAGCCTCGCCACCTGTATAACCTGAGACTACTTCTACCACACCAGGAATCTTCTCATAACCCGCTTCAACGCACCAAAAACAACCCCCAGCTACTGTCGCCACAGCCAAATTAGGATCTGTCGGTGCATAAGGATTTTCAGACGTTGGCGTGGTCTTTGCCGTTGTTTCAGTGGCGGCACAGCCCACAAAAAGAGTACTGCTTACCGCTACTACTACAGCAGCGACCCTAGTTTGTAATGTGCGGTTCATCAGAATATCCTAAGAGTTATGGTGTTTGTATAATTATAATAACTCGGTTATGTGACTACAATACGCCTGTTTTGTTATAAAAATTTAACATGATTCAAATATTATGTACTTTAACTGAACAATAGTTTTTGGATTACGTGTGGCTTGCCTGTATTAGATGCTGAGTGTAAGTATGTTTTGGATTATTAAAGATATTTTCAGTACGTCCAGACTCCACGCACACGCCATCTTTGAGTACCATTATCTGTTGACACAACGCGCGCACAACTTTTAGGTCATGGCTGATGAATACGTAACTGATTTGCAATTTCTCCTGAATTTCACGTAGTAATCTCACCACGGTAACTTGCGTGGTGCTATCAAGTGCAGAAGTTGGTTCATCTAATATTAATAAACTGGGTTGCATAATCAGCGCTCGTGCCAGCGCCACACGCTGCCGTTGACCACCAGATAGCTCATGCGGATAACGCTGCACAAACTCAACAGGCAAATGCACAGTAGCCAAACTGTCTATGACTGCCTGCTGACGGGCACTCTTATCAACACCTTGGACGAGCAACCCTTCTTCAACAATTTGCATCACTGTCATACGAGGATTAATACTGGCAAACGGATCTTGAAACACCATCTGAATCTGCGAGCGAAAAGTACGCAGCTCACGTTTTGACAATGCCATAACATCTTGACCATTAATGACTATTTGCCCTTTAGCACGCGCTTGATTGCTGAGCAACTGACTCAATGCAAGTGCCGTCGTCGTTTTACCAGAACCAGACTCACCCACGATACCCAATGCCTGACCTTTCGGTAGCGTTATATCTAACGCTTTCACTGCCTCGAACCAACGCTTGATACCGCCAAATAGACTTTTTTCCATTGGAAATTGTACTTGTAGATTATTTACTTGCAGTACCGCTAACTGCTCATTTTCATTCTCAGCCGAGGTCGTGAGCGCTTGACCAAAATCCTGCTGAATAAGCGTTCGGGTATATTCCGCCTTGGGTTCATTAAATACCGTAGCCGTCTGTCCTTGCTCAATTATTTTTCCTTGGCACATAACGATGACATCGTCACTATAACGCCTGACTAAATTGAGGTCATGACTAATTAGCACCATTGCCATATTATGCTGACGCTTTAAATCATCTAATAGCTCAAGAATCTCATGTTGCAACGTCACATCGAGCGCCGTCGTTGGCTCATCGGCGATTAAAATATCAGGTTGTTGTGCCAATGCCATCGCAATCATAACGCGCTGTCGTTGACCACCTGACAACTCATGCGGATAGCGATCCAGCTTATCGGCAGGATCGGTAATATTGACGTCATCAAGCAAAGCTATACTTTGTTCACGCCATTGTTTCTTTGGAACACCGCTTAGACGCAGTGATTCCGCGATTTGTATAGCAACGGTGTGTAGCGGATTGAGCGCCGTCATCGGCTCTTGAAACACCATACCGATGCGCTGACCACGTATAGTGCGCAACACAGAGTTTCGCCTTTCATTATTGGCTATTGGCAATATTGTCATGCCAGCTGTACCTGCCAGCTGTACTTTGCCCGTAATGGATAAGTTATCTGGTAACAATCCCAATAGCGCGAGACTAGAAATAGATTTACCAGAGCCTGATTCACCAACGATGGCTAAGGTTTGCCCTTGCCTCAGCTCATAAGACAATGCATCAACCAAAGCCGCGCCCATAGCAGTATGAATACTGAGCTTATCTACTGTCAGTATGAATTTATTTTGTTCGTGACCGTGGCTTTCATCTGGTCTGTTGTTTGGCTCATTAGTTATAGTCATATTAAGAACGCCTCGGATCAAAAGCATCGCGCAGCGTTTCACCAACGAATATTAGCAGTGATAAAATAAAGGTTAAACTGAAAAACCCTGATAACGCTAGCCAAGGTGCGTCTAGATTGTTTTTGCCTTGTACCATCAGCTCACCAAGTGACGGTGAACCCGGTGGCAGCCCATAACCCAAGAAATCCAATGACGTTAAAGCAATAATATTCGCAGTGAGAATAAAAGGTAACTGCGATAAACTTGAGGCCAACGCATTGGGTAAAATGTGTTTTAGCATGATGCGACTGTCCGATACACCCAGATTGCGAGCGGCACGTACATAATCGAAATTACGTGCGCGCAAAAACTCTGCTCGTACCAAACCCACCAAGCTCATCCAGCCAAACAATAACATCATGGCAAATAGCATGGTAATACTAGGGCTAAATAAACTGACCAGAATAATAATCATAAACAGCTGAGGCATTCCGCCCCATACTTCCATGAAACGCTGCCCAATCAAATCTATCCAACCACCATAATAGCCTTGGATGGCACCGATGATAATACCAATCAACGCCCCTGCAAGCGTCAATGCCAAACCAAATAATAAAGAAACCCGTAGTCCATAAATTATCCGCGCCAATACATCACGCCCCAAGTCATCTGTGCCAAGCCAGTTTTGAGCGTTGGGCGCGGCTGGATAAGGAATACCCAACTCAACATTGGGTGTCTGATCGGCAAAGGGAATAATCGGCATGATATAAAAACCCTGATCATCAATCAGTGCTTGCACCGCAGGGTCTTTGTAATTGGTTTCAGTTTCAAACACACCACCAAAAGTCGTTTCAGGATACGCCTTTACTACTGGGAAGTAGTAGTCGCCCTGATATTGCACCAGTAGCGGCTTGTCATTGGCAATCACATTGGCAGCCATACAAATAATAAATATCAGCGTAAACATAAACAGCGATACAACGCCCAAACGATTGCGACGAAAACGGTTTAGGCGTGCCTGCCAGATAGGATTTAGCCTACGTTTTTTTGGCATAGAAACAGGAGATTCAGATGAGGGCGTTGAAGGTAATGGATGACTTGACATTAGCGCCCCTCAAAATCAATGCGAGGATCAATCAAGTGATAACTTAAATCACTGATTAACTGTAATAATAATCCCAACAAAGTAAAGATAAATAGCGTGCCAAATATCACGGGATAATCGCGCTGCTGAATGGCTTCAAAACCAAGCAGACCTAAACCATCAAGCTTAAAGATAATCTCAATCAGGAAGTTACCAGCAAAGAATATCCCAACGATCGCGGCTGGAATACCAGCGATAATAATTAGCATGGCATTACGGAAAACATGCCCGTATAACACTTGCCGCTCTCCCAAACCTTTGGCACGAGCAGTCAACACATATTGCTTGCCAAGCTCTTCTAAAAAACTAAACTTGGTCAAATAAGTCAAACCAGCAAAGCCACCAACCGTACTTGCCAATAGAGGCAAAGCCAAATGCCAAAAGTAATCTTTTACTTTACCAAGCGCACTGAGTTGATCAAAGTTCTCTGAGGTTAATCCTTGTAGTGGAAAGATATTCCAATAGCTGCCCCCAGCAAAGAACACCAATAGTATGATAGCAAAGACAAATACAGGTATCGCATGTCCAATCGCAAGCAGCATAGCCGTTGCTTTATCGATTCCTGAACCATGGTGCATAGCTTTATAGACCCCAAGTGGAATCGCTATCATATAAATCAGCAGCGTACTCCATAACCCAAGCGATATTGATACTGGCAGTTTTTCTACAATCAGGTCGGTTACTGACTGACCTTTAAAAAACGATGTACCAAAATCTAACTGAGCATAATTCTTTAGCATCAACCAAAAACGCTCAGGTGCCGATTTATCAAAGCCATACTGGGCATTGATAGCCGCTACCATGTCTTCTGATAAGCCGCGCGTCCCTTGATAAGTACTGCTATTACCACCTGCACTGCCCGCACCAATATTACCAGCCAGCGCATTGTCTTTTGCGCCTTGCTCAATAAGTGCGAGCTGCTGCTCAACAGGGCCGCCAGGAGCTGCTTGCACAATGACGAAATTTGCGAGCAAGATTAAAAAAAGCGTCGGTAATATCAGCAGCAATCTTTTTAGGATATAACGACCCATAACAGCAGATTCCTAACATAATGAAAGAGACAACAACGGAAAATTTGGCTAAAAATTATTTTTGAGCTCACGTAAAGCGGCAAATACAGTCAAAGACTTATCGTCGTCGAGATTCATTTTAGCCTTCACACCTGCTATCACGCTTGGTTCTTGTGTACGTAAGAATACATTAACCAGACGCTCATGCTCTAGGGTCACAGGCAATGTTGGAATACCTTCTGCTGTTTGTTCCTGTGCATAAGCGAGTGCTTGCTGCATTGCTTCATTAGCGGGTTCAATCGATAGGCCAAAGCGTAAATTGCTGGCCGTATACTCATGTGCAGGATATAACAGCGTCTCAGCCGCTAGACTATTCAAACGCTTAAAGCTGTCATGCAGCTGCTCAATCGTACCAGTAAATACCCGACCACAACCCGCACTAAATAGCGTATCACCGCAGAAGCAATGTTTGAGCCCATCGATATCTAAAACATAGGCTACGTGACTCGCTGTGTGACCATATACGTCCCAAACTTGTGCCGAACAACCCCAAGCACTTACCGTACTGCCGTCTTTGATTGTCTGATCTTCATCGACATTATGCTCAGTATGCGCAACCAAATGCGTCATCGGGTAAGCCTCTTGTAGCTCTTCAACACCGCCAATATGATCGTGATGATGATGCGTGGTCCAAATAGACGTTAGCTCTAGATTGTTTTCTTCTAAGTAGGCAATGACAGGCTCAGCTTGACCTGGATCAATGACAATCGCTTGCTTATTATTTTCATTAATCAATGTCCAGATATAATTGTCATTGAACGCTTTAATCGGGTGGATACGAATACTCATGGTGAATCCTTACGAATAGTTATCTTTGTTGCTTGTTTATCAGATATCTTTGTGAAATGCTTTAACCTTCAAAATTGTTAGCTTTTACCGTTTTAAATAGCTATCGTCTTAAACAGACACTATTTTAAACAGCTACTTACTGCTTTAAATAAGCATTAACGCGCGCTTCTGCTGCCTTATCTGTCCACCAGTAGTCAATACCCACGGCATTGGTAGGCAGTTTTTCAGTGTGACGGTATTGATTCCAATAGGCGACATTGGTACCTGACTTGCCATATAACGGCACCAGATAATAACCTGCCCGTAATAAGCGGTCGAGCACTTGGGTGTATAACACAATCTCATCACGGTTATGAGCGTTGCCTAATTTTTCTATTACCGTATCAATTACCTCATTTTTAATACCCGCTGTGTTTCTATTACCGGCTTGATCGGCAGCCGAACTGCCCCAAAAACCGGCTTGTTCGGCACCTGGAGACAAGCTTTGAGCAAAGACATCAACGACCATATCATAATCAAAATTGCGCATGCGTTCATAGTATTGCGGGCTATCCACTTGACGCAAGGTCGTGTCAAAACCTAAACGCTTTAAGTTACGAATATAAGGCAACAATACTCGTCCCATGGTTTCGCCTGTCATCAAAATCTCAATTTGAGCGAGCTGTCCATCAGGCTGATATAGCTTCATATCGTTATAGTAAAAGCCAGCATCTAGCAGCAGCTGCCGTGCTTTTAACAACCCTTGACGATTAAAACCCTTTCCGTCGGTAGTGGGTAATTGCCACGCAGCTAATGTTGCCTGACGTTGCACTGGTTCAAGCTTAGCTAATAGAGGAGTAAGTACTGCCATCTCGTCGCCTGATGGTCTACCAGTTGCCGCAAGCTCTGAACCATGAAAGAAGCTCTGCAAACGTTCATACTGTCCATGAAATAAGGTCTTATTCATCCATTCAAAATCATAAGCCGCGGTTAATGCTTGACGAACACGAATGTCTTGAAAGATTGGCCGACGCATATTCATCACCAGACCTTGCATCGCTACTGGATTTTGACTGCTTATCGTCTCTTTGTTAATCAGCCCTGATTTTACCGCAGGGAAGTTATAACCGGTTGCCCAATTAGACGCTTTATTTTCAGGACGGAAACGATATTGACCGGACTTAAAACCTTCAAACGCAATTTCATCACTTTGATAATACACAAACTTAATCATGTCAAAGTTATAACGACCGCGATTGACCATCAGATCACGTCCCCAATAGTTAGGGTCACGCAGATAGCTCACGGAGCGTCCCGCATCGACTCGACCTAGCTTATAAGGGCCACTGCCCATCAGTGGTGTTAACGTGATTTTCTCAAAACCAGTATCGATAGAAGACTTGGCAAAAATAGGAAACTGCCCGACCGTTAACAGAATTTCTTTATTATCAGCAGAAGCAAAGACAAACTTTACTCGTTGCTTATCTACCACTTGAACCTCTTTAATATCTCCCAAATAACTACGGATATACATCGGCCCTTTGTTCAATAGCGCATCAAAAGTGGCTTTAACATCATCGCTAGTGACTGGTGACCCATCCCAAAATCGCGCATCAGAATTGATATGATAAACAATCCAGCTGGTATCATCAGGATCATAAGTGACCTTGCTTGCTAGCTGCGGATACATCGTAAAAGCTTCATTTAATGAGCCCGTCATCAGAGTATCATATAGATAATCTGTACCAGCCATCGCCACACCAGTGGTCATCCACTTATTAGCAGCGTTAAAAGTGCCGCGCGTATCAAGCGATAGCGTACCACCTGTCGGCGCATTTGGATTGGCATATGGCATAAATGGCGCGTCAATATAGTTAGTAGGACTATTATGACCGAGCGCAGTAGTCGTGATTGGTACTGCGTTACTGATAGGCGCCCATCCCACGACAGCTACCAATAACACAGTTTTTAGCATGGTGTTTTTTATCATAATAAAGTTATAACAAGCCCTTGTGCCAAACCAATGAATATATTTAGAATTTTTCTAGAAATTACAGCTCAATGCAAAACTCACTAAAAATGATACGTAACGCAAAATTTCATCATAACAAATTTAAGTTTTTTAACCTAATGGTTTACCGTGTTAAGTACGCTGTCATACAAACGACTGACTTGATAGAAACACAATTGATTAGGGCGTGTTCAATAAAAAAGGCGCAACTCCTAAAAGTTACGCCTTTCACTGTCTAAAGCCAACCTCTATTTAAGCGTGCTTTTTCTCAAACGCTATCATAAAGTCCACCAGTTGCTGTACCCAGTCTAGTGATACGGCATTATAGATACTGGCACGCATACCGCCCACATCACGGTGACCTTTTAGGTTCATCAAACCTGCAGCGGCTGACTCTTCTAAAAACACTTGGTCAAGACTGCTATCTGCCAACGTGAATGGCACATTCATAATAGAACGATGCTGAATGGCTACTGGGTTGTTATAAAAATCGCTGTCATCAATCGTCTTGTAGAGTAAGTCTGCTTTTTGCTGATTAATCTTGCCAATAGCAGCAACGCCGCCCTGCTCTTCTAGCCAATCAAAGACCAGTCCTGCCAAGTACCAAGAATATGTCGCTGGCGTGTTTGACATAGATTGTTTTTCGGCCTGATGCTCGTAGTTCATCAGTAGCGGGCACCACTCACTTGCCTGCCCCAATAAATCTTCACGAATGATCACAATAATCAATCCTGCTGGACCAATGTTTTTTTGCGCACCAGCATAAATCATACCGAACTTAGAAACATCAATCGGTTGTGACAAAATGCAAGAAGACATGTCGGCAATAATAGGCGCATCAACTTGTGGTGGCTCAAATATCTGTAAACCATGAATGGTCTCATTAGCACAATAATGAAAATACGCCGCATCGTCACTCAATTGCCATTCACTTTGATCAGGCACATCGGTAAAGTTACTGTCTTTGCCTGTTGCGACCACATTCGTCTCACCCAAACCCAGTTTGGCATAGCGATCGGCTTCTTTGATTGCCTTGCCTGACCAAGCGCCTGTGGTTAGATAATCTGCGCGTCCGCCATTCAATAGATTCAATGGAATCGCTGAAAACTGTAAGCTGGCACCGCCTTGTAAAAATAGCACTTTATAATTATCTGGAATGTCCATCAACGAACGCAATTTCGATTCCGCTTTTTCGGTAATGGCGACGTACTCTTTACTACGGTGACTGACTTCCATGACCGACATACCACTGCCCTGCCAATCAAGCAGCTCATCTTGCGCGCGTGATAATACAGCAGTCGGTATCGTAGCAGGTCCCGCTGAAAAATTAGGCACACGGTTAGGAGCGGCAGTATTGATAGTTGATGTGGTGGTCATAATCATTATCCTAAATATGATGAAATCATCGTTGTTTGTTGGAGCGTAAAGGTTATTGATTAAAATCACTTTAACAGTGATTTTCGTTGTTTTTATTCTCTAATATCTGTTTTGTTCTTGCCAACAATTTATGCTGATAGTTTATCACCGCACCTATGATGACAAGCCGGCTTAACCAGATAGTTTATCCCAAAGCTGACGTTTTAACCCGCTATCGGCAAGCATCTCATCTAACGTGGGCACAGCAGTAAGTGTCGGATGCTCAAGCCCTTCAGGCAGTTCAGTCAATGCTACTACTTGTATTTCTTCGCTGCGGCCGATTTTAAAGACATATCCTGCAAGGCTGGCGTTGGCAAGCTCAGCGGTATCCATGCCTTCACAAATGGGGAAAGATGTGGCCTCACAAGCGATTGATAGTGCTTGAGTGATGTTTTGCCATAGCTTTTGACTGTCATTATTGAGTGCTTGGATATCAACTAATATTACCCAGTCACCATAGCGCCCTCCTTGCAAGTCAAAAGGGGCTACTTTTTTTAAGCCATCATCGTTGGCTATACTATTAGAAATAGAAAGAGAGGATTGTTCAATAGAAGCCGTTGTTTGCTGCACGATGTGTTCTACTAGGGGTCGAACCGCCACATCAGGAGTACTGCTATCAAAGCTATAATTGACAGGACTTTGTTCATGCGGTTGTGTTAAGCCTGCATCACTAGCATCATGATAATAGTTACTAATAGATTCATCATCAATGACAGCTGATATAGTATCAGCAGATGCTATATTCGACGTTTCAGCGTTCGCAGCAGCATTACTTTGACGTTCAATAATTGGTTGTGCAATGCTCGTAGCAGACGACGCAGTCTGAGCCGACCTATCAACGATAGAGTCAGGAATAGTAGGCGCAGCAATATCTGCCATATCGATAGTGTTGGAGCTTGGCTGTACCCACTGATTGATACCCATCATCGCTAAAATCTGACGCTGCTGCATACGATGTTGCAATACTGTTAGCGGGTCTGCAATGTCACTCATGTTTCTCTACTATCCTACTCGTCTAAAATGGGTTTACAGAATATTTGTATAAAAAACATCAAATAATAACTTCGATCATGCAATATCTAGCCAGCCCAGTACAAGTCAAGCAATGCCTACGCACTTCGCTCATTCAAAACAGCTTGCGAATACCCAACCAGCGATCAGCCAATAGCATCAAACAGTCATACTCATCTTGACTGACTATCGTATCATGTAACATCACGGTATGTAATGTACTCAGCCATTGTTGATAATGGATATAAGTGTAAGAATTATCAGTCACGTTATTATAATCTATTTGATCGCTTCCCTGTTGCTTCTCTTTATCATTATCATCACATGTATCTGCTGTTGTAGCAGATACAAATGTAGGTACAGTCTCTATCAATGCTAATAACTGGATACTGTTCAGGCTCTGCGTGGTTAATAACAGCCATTGTAAGTTTGCATCGCTCACAGCGGCTAAGTCAATATCAATCAATCGTGCATGGCGACGTAAGTCTACAATATAGTGAGTCACACTAGCATCGTTATAGCCGAGCATTGAACTATGGCGCTCTGAGATCATTTGGCCTTTGACATCTTTTGACAAACGATAGGCCAATAGAGCAAGCATCGTTTTTTCCACACTATCCAGTCCGACAAATATCTGACCAGAAGGATCGAGCTGCGCATATATATCGTTTGCACCAGTTTGCAATGTATACTGCCATGACTTACTTTTATCTGCATTCAACGGCTGGTCACCCAGCACCATTGACAGTATCGATAGCAGCGGCTGTAAGTGCAACGCTTGCCATAATGACAAAATAGAATGGGCCTGAGACACATTACTCTTAACATCTGTATTCTCAATATCAGCGCTTTCATCGGTCATCTTATCTGCCAGCACTTTACTTAAGTCAGCGCTCAACTGATGATTGATCAGGGCCATAATACCCTGTTGGTAGCGTGTCAGCATCGTACGATATTTTGCTTGCTGACTATAATCCTGATGGCTTTTATTGCTGTGACTGCTTTCATGCTGCTGACGTAATGTTTCAATCATGCTCGATGATAAGTCATGTTGGCTTAGTTTTTTTAGTGCCGTTGTGATGAGTACGCTATCTAAGCGACGGTCCATTGTCGCCACACTCTCTATCAATTTATTATCTATTGTGTGCGGCAAAATTTTCGTTTGGTTATCACTCTTTGTTATGTTAGTTGTAATTATGGCATCAGTCGCAATCTTGCTCCAAATATCGGCTAAGTCATAAGAAGCCGTCACCTCTAGTGCATGACCTTGATGGCATAGCATCACCGCTTCAATTAAGGCTTGCGCTCCTAGCGGATGATGGCTGTGATTAAGTACATACTGTGGTAATGAGACCTTTTTAATATCATCAATACTGATCAAGTCTGCTACCGGCAAATCACTATCAGGTTGTGCTTGCCACGGTTTTAGCTGTTTAAGAGTACCAATATCTTCTGCTTGCACCTGCAATCGTCCGTCAACAACAACATCTTGTTCGATCACAAACTCAAGGCCTTTCTCTGCCTCTAACTCATTATTCATCTCTTGATTAGATAATGATTGAGATTGAAGTGATTGTTTATTAAGTTTTGCTTTATTGCTTAGGCTATTGGCTGTTATTGCTCCCCAATCGCCAAGCCTGCGCTGCTCGTATATCTCTTTTACCTTTTTTTGATTGATGCGCTTTTCTTTGGCAACTTGGGCAGAAAACTTGTGATAAGCATTCTCATTGATGGCACTCATACGCTCAGACAAACTAGGATGCGTGGCAAACCAAGAGACATCGCCTAAGTCCGTGCCACTGCTGGCAAAGAAAAAATGGCTGAGTCCGTTGATATCAGTAATACCTGTTAATCGTGAACCTAGCGAATCTTGATGAATGGCTTTTAAGGTTTCCATGATCGCAGGAGAGCGTGTCAACTGTACACTGGTCGCATCGGCGAGCAACTCACGCTGACGGTTAAAGCTGTGTTTGATGAGTTGAGCGCTTGCCATACTCGAAAAGCTCATCCCATGCAATAACAACGTCCACACACCACGAGGTGCTTGACGGTCTACTACTGGTTTGTTTTGTAGCCATCTCGATTGAATATTTGCGGTGGCTTGTTGATTTTGTGACTGATTCTGCCAGTACGCCACCCATTCACTATGAGTGGTAAAACTTGCCGTCTGATTTTCAGTACTGCGAGCATGACGATCGATAGATTGTTGTGATAAAACAAAATTTTGATTGACGGTATTATCAAAATAATTGTCATTACCAAAATAACTGTCATTACCGATAGGGTCGCTCCAGTCATACAGTATCTGTAGGCCTGCCAGCACCACCATCAGCTGTAAGTTAAAATTGGCATCACCATGCAAAATATGACCATACTCATGACCAATAAGTCCATACAATGCCTCATCAGACAGTTTATCAAGCGCCCCTTGAGTCACGACCAACACCATATCTTGACTGTGTCGACCCGCCACAAAGCCATTGATGCCTTGCTCCTCGGGGAGCACATACAAAATCGGCATGGTTAAACCCGAGGCAATGGCCAGCTGTTGCGCAATCTCATAATAACGTCGATAGGTTGGCGGAAAATCACGCTCATCACGCACCGCAATATGGCGTGCACTGTAGCGAACCTTTTGCACAGGCTCATGCTGATGAGCAACACCTTGGCTGTGCTCCCAAGCATCTTGACTGTCATCAATAAATAGCCGCACCGCACCAACACGCTGAGCAATAGAGCGACCACCCGCTTTTAAGCGACGATATTCTAAAAAACTACCGCCAGCGAAACTGCCTAGCGTCCAAAGAATGACCAGCACTAGCGCCCAGTGATAAATACCGCCCGTAAATACCGTGAGCAACAGCACCATGACACCAAGTGCCACCGCTATATGCGCAAAGACAATGAGAAAAAATAGCCCATAAAGCAAGAGGCTACGCTGAGTACGTGTGCGCTGTTCACCAAAAAAATCCATCTGATTGTCTTACCTAAACCTTGTATTGCCTAAGCTTTATATTAAATAAACACATAAACGCATGCTAAACACACAAACGCATGTGAATATCAGCCCATATTAACAACAGGTGCTTGAGCAATCGCCTTTCTATCTTCAAACACCAACTGACTTAATGGACGAAAGCCAAAAGTCGTGCTAACCAGATTGTTTGGAAACACTTCGCGATCGTTATTATAAAACATCACACTGTCATTATAATGCTGACGCGCAAAACCAATGCGGTTTTCGGTATTGGTCAACTCATCCATCAGCTCTTTAATCACACTGTCCGCTTTTAGCTCAGGATACGCTTCCACGACAGCGGAAAATTGCCCTAGAGCTTTGGACAACATGCTTTCTGCTTTAGCAAACAATGCCATATGTTCCATTGAATCTGGCTGATGCTTGCTTGAATCTTGCAAGCTTTGGGCATGATTACGTGCATCAATTACACGAGTGAGCGTCTCTTCTTCATGCGTCAAATAACGCTTAGCCGTTTCCACTAGATTTGGAATCAAGTCATGGCGACGTTTTAGCTGAACATCAATCTGAGAAAAACCATTTTTTGCTTGGTTACGCGCACGTACCAATTTATTAAATATAGATACCCCAAATACAACCAATATCACCACAACTGCAATAAACAGCCAAACAAACATTTTCATAATAGGATTCCACAACGTTTCGTATTGTTATTAGGGCATGTTGTACAGTCACTTCTGGAGTTAGAACCTACATCCATCATAGACAAACATTCAACACACGCTAATGTTACTAAAAAGTTAATATATTGTATTTTAACCCATATTAATCAATGAAACTTCATTAATCACTGAAATCCTGAAATCAAATAAGAAATCGAACGATAAAACGAATAAAATTCACGCAAAAAAAAGCCCTTTACAATGAAGGGCTTAATACATAATACGAGTATTTCTGACTGATTATAAAACCAATTATCAAATTTTAGGCAAAAAAAAGCGACTCCAAAAGCACATCCTCGGCACACACTGTGACTATTACCGTTGCTACCTTCCGGTCCTGGCGGGATTCATAGAACAATGTTGCGAGGCTACCAATGGAGCCACCAGATGCAAATTATACAAGGATTTTTTTATTTTGCAACCCCTGTTATAACATTGAGGTTAATAAATCATTTATAGCGCCCAGTTAAACGATGTTTTTTCTTCAGACACTGACCAAAGCTTGGTGGCTAGCGTCTCATCCAAAGCGACTTTATCTAATGGACACATTCCAATAGCCCCAACGGTTTGCGCGCGCTTTGTAGGCCCATAAAGCCTTTGTTGTTCAAGACCTGATTGCGTGGCACACATTACCTCGGGCCATGATCCTTTTTCAGCCGACTGGGCGATGAAGCGAGACGCAACTACCGCATCACCTGACAATCCTCTTATGGGCGTATATATCTCATTAGACACTAAGGTAATGACAGAGCTCTCAATCGAGATGCACAGTAAAGCGAATGGCGTTATACATCATCCTAAAAATACATCCCATCCCTTAGGGTTATCGCTTTCAAATTGGGACAATGGCTTTACTAAGGCATTGTTTCGGCTACTAATGCTAATAGATAACCCCGTTGATACCTTGATACTTGGGGAAAGCCGTTTACGCGAATTTTACTATGCCCTATTAAAGGGGGAATCAGGATATTCAGCACAACGCGCTTTTGGTGTGGGTAATGAAATTGCTCAATCTATCGAATACTTGTCAGCACATTTGGATGATGTGATTACTATTGAAGACATGGCCAAACACGTAGGAATGAGCCGTGCAGTCTTGCATCGTAAGTTTAAACAAGCCACCTCCATGTCACCTATTCAATTCATAAAATCCATGCGCTTGAACGCTGCTGCCATGAAGATAGCAACGGGCATGACTGTCAATACAGCAGCCATGCAAGTCGGTTACTCTAGCTCATCACAATTTAGCAGAGAGTTTAAAC
>NZ_JBQSXG010000052.1:0-22110 GCF_052378005.1 Psychrobacter sp. AOP31-B2-9 | reverse complement strand
GGCTCATTCTCTAACAAGAATTTTACTTGCTCAGCCACGATATCAGCACTATCAGCCGTAGATGCGCTGGTGGTCAATAATGTAGCGATTTGGTCAATGTGCTGATGCTTTTGTTTGTAGTTAGATAATAAACCATAAATAAAAGACAAAAAGAAGCCTATCAACACAGCCAAAATAATGGCTTGCGCGACAGAACGCCAGATAAGCGTAGAAATGGTTTGAGGTAGACGGTTGTTCATATCACTCAACTGAGTCAAGACAACTTTAATTTATACTACAGGTATTTAGAGAACATGATAAGTAATATATTTAGATATTGTTATCTAAATAATTATAACAACTAAACAAAAAAATGAGTGTCAAGTTGACTCTATCGCATTCTATGACACGATAAAGTCAGTAATGATGTCACTGTCTTGGTGATTAACGAGATTTTTTATCTTTAGTTGTGAATTTTTTTGCACGATTGCGCTCACGTTGACGCAATTGCTGTGTTTTCGCTTTGGTTGGCGTGTCGCTCTTGTTCGCATATGGATTGTCATTTTGTTTCAATATGACATTAAGCGGTGTACCTTCAAGCTTAAATACCTGACGGAACTGATTTTCAAGATAGCGCTGATAGCTTTTGGGCAATGCACTGGTTTGGTTACCATGAATCACAATCACGGGTGGATTGTGACCACCAATATGCGCAAAACGTAATTTGATACGGCGGCCAGCCACAGTTGGTGGCGGGTTAGCAGTCACTGCATCTTGTAAGATTTGAGTCAAACGATTGGTTGATACTTCAAACATAGAAGATTTATAAGCACGTAAAATAGATGGATATAAATTACCCACGCCCGTACCATGCAACGCTGATATCAAATGCACTTTTACGTAAGGAATAAAATTGAAACGGCGATCCATTTCAATTTTAATATAATCTCTTTGGTCCTGTGTCAGACCATCCCATTTATTAATCGCGACAACCAAAGCACGACCTGCATCTAGTGCATAGCCAATCATATGCAAGTCTTGATCGACAATTCCTTCATGAGCATCGATCACAATGACCGTTACATTAGAGTCTTCGATGGCTTGTAAAGTTTTAATAACAGAGAACTTTTCTACTTTTTCATCAATTTTACCGCGGCGACGTACACCAGCTGTATCAATTAACACATAGTCCTTACCTTCGCGTTTATAAGGAATATAAATACTGTCACGCGTGGTGCCAGGCATGTCAAATACCACCACACGATCTTCACCCAATAAGCGGTTAACCAGTGTTGATTTTCCAACATTTGGACGACCGATAATGGCAAGTTTTAGACCTTTCGGCTCGACGAGAGTATCTTGCTCAGGCATGTCAGCCGTTAATATTTCGAGTAGATTGCCAACACCGCGACCATGGCTAGCAGCCATTGGATACGGCTCGCCCAATCCTAATGCATAGAACTCGGCAGGCGCAGCATCATGGACACCGTCGACTTTGTTAGCCACGACATAGACTGGTTTGCCAAGCGTGTGCAAAAACTTACCAATCTCAGCGTCAGCACCAATCATACCCGCGCGAGCATCAACCACAAATACAATAATATCGGCTTCATGAATAGCAGTATGCGACTGTTCAGACATATAATCATCAATATTACCACTGCCATCATCTGATTCACCGATACCACCAGTATCTACGACGATAAATGATTTATCTTCGTAGGTTGCATCACCGTATTGACGGTCACGAGTCAGTCCTGACAAATCAGCAACCAATGCCTGGCGACTTTTTGTGAACTGATTAAATAAGGTGGATTTACCGACGTTTGGACGACCGATTAAGGCGACCACAGGCTTGATACTCATGGGTTACTCTCAGTGAAAGGCAAAATGACGGAAAGTGCAGTTATTCTGACAACCAATAACATAACAGTAGTAGCAAACATGCCACACTCGACCGTAAATTAAAATAAATAATAAAATGATAGCAAAAATAATAATCGACTATTTTACGATTAGTAAATGCTATATAAGATGATGCTTATATATAGACAGTATATATGGATAACGCTTATGGCGCATCGGTCGCATAGAGTACGCGAAAGCCTGTATTTAAACAAGCAGTTTACACAAGACATTAAACGCTGACTAAGCAGCGTTTGTATTTAAAAAATTACGATAAGTCCAATGGCACAATAATCTTATTAAAAAGTACTATTAAATTAAGTACTGAGCAATCAATGTCTTAGCGGGCTAACTGCCAAATAGCGACTTGTCCTGACGTACTTTGAGTCATGAGACGACTACCTTGCACTTGCAAACTACTTAAAGCACCTTTGGTTTCTACACGGCTAACGATCTTACCACTAGCAGGGTCAAATAAGTGCACTACACCATCTAAATCACCCACAGCAATATAATTTCCAATCATCACAGGGTTTGTCAAATGGCGATAAGCCAACTCATCACTCTCCCACAGCATAGCACCACTGCTACGATCATAAGCAACAACCTTACCATCTAAACCAGTCGCAATGACTTGTTGGCTATTTACGGCAAGTGCTTTGAGGCTAGCAATCTCATTGACGAATAGCACTTGACCCGATGCCAAATCAACACCAAGTAACTGACCACTATAACTAATAGCGAACATCTGATTTTGATCGACAATAGGCTTACCATCAACGTCGCTCATACGCTCAATTTCACTGCTGCCAGAACCAACACCAACACGTCTTGACCACTGCGGCAGACCACTATCTGTCGTCACCGCATGCAAGCGCCCATCGGCAGTAGCTAATAATGCGGTGCTGCTATCTAACAATGTTGGTGCAGCACTACCACGGACACTAATGGCTGGTACTTGTGTGGCAAACTGCCAAATAGACTGCCCTGTCTGTAAGGACAAGCCATGCAAAAAGCCATTATTCGCTGATAGAATCACTCGGTTGTTAGTAATAAGTGCTGGAGTCAAGACTGACCCTGACAGCTGTTGCTGCCAGCGTTTTTCGCCAGTCGTGCTATCAAACGCCATTACTAGACCGCTACGAGTGCTAATAATTGCTGTTTGGCTCAAGGCATCTAAGGCAACACCACCTGTTATTTGCTCATCAACATTGACTGACCATAAACGCTCTCCCGTACCGTTAAAGCCTGTTAATTCACCGCCACGTGATGCAGTAACGATTTGGCCATTGGCATACCCAACCTGTAAATCTAATGGATCTTTCTTACTGGCTTTTTTATTACCTACATCCGTACTAAAAACAGGTTGTAATACACTGATAGGCTCAGCAATCTGAACCAAATCTACAGGATCATTAACAATGGGTTTGATACCACGATTACACCCAATCACCGCAGTGCTCATTACTGCCAGTACGGCCACATGCATAACCGTCGTTTTGAGGGTTTTGGCTGTTGAGGTTTTGCTAGAGCGAATAGATTGAGTCATTATAATTTCTCACTACAAATAAATTATTATTAATTAAGTTCTGTGGGTTTATGGTGCCATCTAGCATATAAAACAGTTTAAGATGCTGACTATCAATTTAGCGATTATTCAGTGCTAAATAGCATATAAGTGCCATTATTAGTGAATAACACTCATAACAATACAGCTATTCAGTAACCTCGCCAACAGGAGCTTCTGCTACTTCCACAGACTCTTGTGCCACTACAGGCTGCGCAGAAGTGCTAGGCTCTTGGATAAGACTGGCTTGTTCATCGATAGGTTCAGGTACTATGCCTAAACTCTCCATCTTTAACGCCAGTACTGCACGCGTTTCTTGACGGCTTCGTAACAGCTCCCAAGCATTGTTGTACGATTTGACCGCTGACTCTTTATTATCTTTAGCCAAATAAATATCGCCTAGCAACTCTTGCTGACTGGCTTCAAAAGAGCTTGGCATATCATTTTTAGCTTCTGCTAGCGCCGCCTCAGTATCACCTGCAGCCAACAAGGTTTTAGCATAACGTAAACGAGTGATGGCTTTTAGACCAGCATCGCCCAAATCGATTGCAAGTGCTTTCTTGAACGTCTCAGTAGCAGCAGTGAAGTCATCATTATCAACTTGCTGACGTGCTTTTATCATTAATGCTTGCCATGCATAGACTGATTCACCGTGTGTATTTACCAGCGTATCAATCTCATTGTTCAATTGTGTACGACTCTGTTCAAGCGCTTCTTGTGCTTCTGCTTCTAAATCTGGGTTTTGCGAGGACAGATTGACCTCTTCATTCAACAACTGAATATCCGCATAACGATCCGCTGCTACAGTGTCTACCCGCGCATGATTATCCTGCCAATAGGTCCAACCGAAATACGCAGCCAGTGCCAATAAAATTGCAGTAATAATATAGCTGCCATATTGCTTTAACGCTTGCATTGAGTTGTCTGCATTCGGCGAATTGGATGTCGGAGCCATATATATTTACCTAATAAGATTTATATTAAATTACTGATATAAAAGTCAAGAAAGCCAAACGCTATAATTTACGAGAAAAATTGTCTTTACTCAACAACCAATCTGCCGCAACCGTCTGCTGCTCTCCTGTCTGCATGTCTTTAACACTAATGGTATTATCATCCAGCTCTTGCTGAGCAATGATAACCGTCAATGCAGCACCTGACTTATCCGCTTTTTTCATTTGCGCTTTCAAGCTTGTTGCACTTGCCATTTTGATGCGTACATCTGGACGGCTATAACGTAGATTTTGTGCATAGCTAATACCCGCACTATATACCTCTGGATGCGCCACAACAAAGACGTCACAAGCAGGTGTATCAGCAATCGGTGCAACTACGTCTATCAATAACAATAAACGCTCAAGCCCCATTGCAAAACCAATAGCAGGCTCAGATTTTGCAGGCTTACTACCATCAGTGCCCGTAGACTTCAATTGTCCAATCAAACCATCATAACGACCACCAGCACAAACAGTAGCTTGACTACCAAGCTTATCCGTAACCCATTCAAAAACAGTTTTATTATAGTAATCTAAGCCGCGCACCAGATGCGGATTGATTTCAAAGTCAATGCCAAGTGTGGTCAAGTACGCTTGTACTTGCTCAAAATGGGCCTTACTCTCTGCTCCCAAAAACTCAGCCAACTTTGGCGCATCTACTAAGACAGCCTGGGTACTCGCCTCTTTGCTATCTAGGATACGTAATGGATTGGTCATCAAACGGCGTTTGCTATCTTCATCAAGCAAATCTTTTTTATCCGTTAGATAGGCGACTAATGCTTCGCGATAAGCATAACGCTCATCTAGTTCTCCCAAACTATTAAGCTGCAAGTGCATCTCATCTTTTAGGCCCAGCTCCTGCCACATCAAGTGAGTCATCGCAATCAGTTCAGCATCAGCATCTGGTAACGCGCTACCGAAACTTTCGACACCCAGTTGATGAAACTGACGGTAGCGACCTTTTTGCGGACGTTCGTAGCGAAACATTGGACCGATATACCATAATTTGGGTGTATCGCCACGCAACAAGTTATGCTCTATTACAGCACGCACTGCGCTTGCCGTACCTTCAGGACGCAAGGTCAATGGCGTTGGTGGATCAGACTTATCGATAAAGCTATACATCTCTTTTTCGACGATATCTGTCGCACCACCGATCGCACGGGCAAACAAGTCGGTTTGCTCAACGATAGGCAAACGAATATGCTCATAACCATATCTGCCTAACACATTGGCCAATATCGACTCTAAGTACAGCCATTTTGCAGACTGATCAGGCAAAATATCATTAAACCCTTTAATAGCTTTAATCATGGTACGGTCGTATCCTTAAAATTTTTAACAGATATTTCTATTCTTTTTTATCGTCAATAGCGTATTTCTCATCAGCCACCTATTATTATAAGCTGAAATGACAGTACGAAATACGTCGACGTATTGGTATCTTACTTTACTCGAATAATTTCATTTTCGCGCTTTTTAGCCAAGTCTTCGGCATGAGCGCGTACCATGCCTTCGATTTCATCAACCAAATTGTTGGTATCAATGAGATGGCTCTTGTCACCCATACGATATACTAACGACTTTGGTGCAGCACCAACGATACCGATATCCGCTTCTTTCGCTTCACCTGGGCCATTCACTTTACAGCCAATCACAGACAGATTCATTGGTTCTCGAATGTCTTCTAAGCGCGTCTCTAAAGCAGTCATTACTTTAATCACATCAAACTCTTGACGTGAGCAACTTGGACAAGCAATAAAGTTGACACCGTTAGAGCGAATATTCAGTGATTTTAAGATATCGAAACCAATTTTAATTTCTTCTTCAGGCTCTGCGGCCAAGGAGATACGAAGGGTATCACCAATACCATCTAACAGCAGACCACCTAACGCAATGGCTGATTTCACTGCGCCTGTACGATAAACACCCGCTTCGGTAACACCTAAATGTAGTGGGTTATCAATTTGTGCTGATATCAAGCGATAAGCATCCAATGTCAAAAAGACATTACTGGCTTTGACAGAAACCTTATACTGATCAAAGTTAAGTCGCTCTAAGATATCAATGTGGCGCATCGCTGACTCTAGCATCGCTTCGCCAGTTGGCTCAGTATATTTGCGTTGAATATCTTTCTCTAAAGAGCCTGCGTTTACACCAATGCGAATAGGGATATTATAATGTTTGGCACACGCGACGACTTCACGCACTTTGGCATCATTACCGATATTACCAGGATTAATACGCAAACAATCCGCACCCGCTTCAGCAACAGCGAGCGCAATTTTGTGATCAAAATGCACATCGGCTATTAAAGGTACACTCACCAACTTACGAATTTCACCAAAAGCTTTGACAGTATCCATCGTTGGTGTTGATACCCGCATGAGATCAGCACCCGCTTCAACACAGCGCTCGATTTGGGCAACGGTAGCGGCCACATCACAGGTATCAGTATTTGTCATACTCTGCACACTAATCGGCGCATCACCACCAATCGCGACATCACCGACATATATTTTTTTGGTAAGGCGACGGTTAATAGGCGCTGACGTTGACATAGACAAACCCTTCCATTAGAACGAAAAAAAGCAGAGAAGATACTTACTTATTGATAACGACAAATACCCATTAGCGTAAAATAATAGCTATTCATCATCACTTTAAAAATTGGCTTTGCAATTAAGGTGCTAACTCAAAACTGGCTTGTTCATCAGTTGGATAAGCGTCCAACGCAACCGCTTCTTCATTGAGCACCAAGCTAACATTATCGACATTATCAATTTGCACACTAAACGGTGGTATACCTGATAACTGATAATCACCCGATGTTTGAGAGCCATTCATGAGTGTATTACCAGAGGCGTCAGCAATACTAATAACAGCTGAGTCAGTCACTTTAACCTCTAAAGCAGCCGGACTGACATTAGCACCGCCTAAATTTAATGCAGAACCAGAAGCACCAACCCCTGTCGCACTGTCAATCGCCGCACCTTGGGCTTGCTCTAGCGCAGATATATCCTCTACGGTGGACGCTGGTTCTACGTTGTTTTCTTTATTGGCATTACTTACCACACGGAATAAAAAAACTGCTAAAACGATGACACCAACGACAGCCAATATCAATAATGGGTTAAAGCGAATACGGCTACGCGTGTCTCGCTGCAATGTGCCCATTGGGCGCAGTGGCGTATCAATATTACTCACTGATTTGGCTTTAAGCTCACTAGGATAAGCTGCATCAAAACTGCTAGCAACTTTTTCTGAATCCAACCCCAAAAACTTGGCATAGTTTATCGCAAAACCACGAGCAAACGTTGCTTGTGGTAAATCAGCAAAATTCTCATTTTCTAACGCTTGCAAATGACGC
This sequence comes from Psychrobacter sp. AOP31-B2-9, assembly GCF_052378005.1. Taxonomy (NCBI): domain Bacteria; kingdom Pseudomonadati; phylum Pseudomonadota; class Gammaproteobacteria; order Moraxellales; family Moraxellaceae; genus Psychrobacter; species Psychrobacter sp. AOP31-B2-9. The sequence continues at coordinate 14,294 of NZ_JBQSXG010000052.1, read as the reverse complement.
TTTAAAATAAATAATTCGGCCGCTGCCTCTTCTATACTGACTTTTTTTGTTTTTCGGGCTTGCTGCAACATGGCACCAAATGATCCCTGCGTGTTAGGTTGAGTGTTTAATGATGGGGTTGTCATTTCCATGGTGCCTCTGGATTGTTAAGCCAAGTCTTAAGTTTTTTTGCTTCATCACTTAATGGATAAGTGGATAAAAGCTGCTGTGCCAATTGTTGGCGCTTCGTTATGTTGTTTTGCGCAGCGGCGAGTTTGATACCCTGTAACATCAAACGAGAGCTGACACCTTGCCTGCGTACCAAGGTCAATGTTTCATCATAAAGTCTTTGGGCTTGTGGAACACGATGCTGCTCAAGCAACAAATCCACCAACTCAATATGAGCAATAATACTATTACGATTGCCATCAAGCGCTCGCAAAAATGCTTTAGAAGCAGCACTACTGTCACCCAACTTCAAATAAGTGCGTCCTAAGTTTTCTAATGCACCAATACGACCTGTGTAACCTAATGCTGAACCTGCAATCTCAAACTGCTCTGCGGCTTCACGATAGCGCTTCATCTGTGACAAATAAACGCCATAGTTATTATTGGCTTGCTCGAAATCTTTATCAAGTGAAATCGCTTTCCTAAAATATTCGTCAGCTTTTTCAAGATTGCGTTGACTACCCTCTTGCTGTAGCAAAACGCCCATCATATCATAGGCTGGCGCGTAACGGCTATCCGCAGAAAGGGCTTTTTCAAGTTGGCGCTTAGCAGTATCGAGGTCGTTTTCACGAATATATTGTGCAGCCAGTGCAACACGCACACGAGCCACTTCTTGTTGATCTGATTTACGATTATCACTAGACCCTTGATAAACCGTGCTGCTGGTTACACCATCGCTCGGCACACTTTGGCAGCCTGTCAGCAACAACCCTGCAAACACCGTTGCTAGCATCATATGCTTTGGCATCGGTATTTGCTTTGCTACTGTACCCAACCGCTTACTATCTTGATAAAGTGATTTTTGATATCTGAACTGACAAAAATTTTTAGAAGTCATCATAGCCGCCATCATAAAACTGTAATTCAATGCGTTCGATCAAGGAAGACTCAGTTTAATAGATTTAACCCCCAGAAGTACAATTTTGTTGTGATTAATTGCCATACTCCTCAATACCAATTGTTATTGCTACATTTCTATTACCGTTGCGATAGATAAAAGACAGCTAAACATCAGCACTAAGTACACTATTTATTTTTATAAAGAGCCATTCTGAACATTTTCACGGTCTTTTATACTTTTCTGCCATGCAGCTGAGCGTCTGGTACGATCAGCCACTTGTCCAACTAATTGACCACAGGCCGCATCAATATCATCACCACGGGTCTGACGAATCGTACACACAAAACCTGCCTCACTCAAAATATTGCTAAAAGCGTGAATACGGTTGTTACTTGATTTGTCATATGGAGCATGCGGAAAGGGATTAAATGGAATCAAGTTGATTTTACTTGGTAGACCATCTAATAACGCAACCAACTGATGAGCATGTTCATTGCCGTCATTGACCCCATCAAGCATCACGTATTCGATAGTAACGTGCTTTTTGTGACGCGGATTGATATCAAAAACGTAGTTTTTTGCAGCCGCGATCAACTCATCTAACGGATACTTTTTGTTGATTGGCACCAATTCATCACGCAGTTCATCATTGGGTGCATGCAATGAAATAGCCAAGGCCACATCTAGATCTTGCGCCAGCTGGTACATTTTCGGTACCACGCCTGATGTTGATAAAGTGACACGGCGCTTTGACAGACCATACCCATGATCACTTAACATCAGCTCCATTGAGCCAACCACAGGCTTATAGTTCAATAGTGGCTCACCCATACCCATCATCACGACATTGGTAACGTTATTTTCCCACAAGCTATGGTCAACGTTTTCTAGACTTTCATTTTCATCCGTCATATATGAGGCGTTAGCAACCCATAACTGACCGATAATCTCAGCCGCACTCAAATCACGCTCAAATCCTTGTTTGCCCGTACTACAGAAACTACAGTCTAGCGCACAGCCAACTTGTGAAGACACACATAACGTTTTGCGACCATTTAGTTTACTATCATCTGCAGGAATCAGGACTGTCTCAACCAATGAACCACCCGTAACTTCAAACACCCATTTACGCGTACCATCATCACTATATTGACGATGAATCACTTTAGGTGGAAGCACGCAAGCATTGAGCGATAATTTATCACGCAAAGACTTGCTCAAATTCGTCATTTTTTCAAAATCTGTCACACCATGTTGATATATCCACTTAATGACTTGCGTTGAACGAAAAGGCTTTTCACCGATACTTTTGAAGTAATCAGCCAATTGTGCTTGTGTCATTCCGAGTAAATTGGTCTTTGCTTGCGCTTCATCTACTATTTTAATGCTATCAGTACGCTTGGTAGGAATGTGCTGCGTGGGTGTTTGAACAGTGGACATAATAGGTAACCTTTTTGCACAGGCTTATATCGGCAGTGCAATTGTTTATATGGATGTTGTCATACAGACACAATATATGAGTACATGAGCAATCCGTTATGAGCGCATTTTTTATTGATATACGCCTTCTACTAATAACTTATAGAAAGACTGGATACGTATGCATACTAAGCATTGATAAAGAAAATTATGTATTTAATAAAAACATGCTGATAAGGGATTGATAACGCGAAATAAGTATAATAATGAGGCAAACCATTAAATTTTTCAATAAATCATAGGATTATTATTGGAGCTAAAACGGCTTATATCATAAGATATAAGCCGTTTCGCAAAACCAATTATTAACAATCAATAAGCTAAGCAATAACTGATATTAGCGCGTACGTGCACAAACTTCATCATCATTGAAGAAGTAGCTTATTTCACGTGCTGCTGATTCTGCAGAATCTGAACCATGCACAGCGTTTTCATCGATGCTACTAGCGAAATCTGCACGGATAGTGCCTTCAGCAGCTTCTTTTGGGTTGGTTGCACCCATGATTTCACGGTGCTTAGCGATGGCATTTTCGCCTTCTAATACAGATACAACCACAGGACCTGAAGTCATGAATGACACTAGATCGTTGTAAAAGGGACGCTCAGCATGCTCAGCGTAAAAACCGCCTGCTTTTTCGTCATCAAGATGCTGCATTTTTGCTGCAACGATTTTTAGACCAGCTTGTTCAAAGCGGCTATAGATAGCACCGATATGGTTGCCAGCAACGGCGTCAGGTTTGATGATAGATAACGTACGTTCGTTAGCCATGAAAAGCTCCTAATAAATGATAAATTCGAGAAGAAATAAAATAGTGAATATTTGATTTTGTCTTTGGCCACAATGCTGACTTAGAGTGTTTTACCCAACTCATGGTATATCAATATATAACCATAAGCACCAACATAGGATTGTTGCCTATTATAATGATTCAGGCCATAAATGATAGGGTTAATTTATGACATGAGCTTGCACAGAGGTAAACTGAGTATACATAAATGCTTAATAAGCCACGAGATTGTATAAAAGTAAAAACCCCAATGCTCAACATTGGGGTCTTATTTTTCTATATACCTATCAATAGTTCATTAACTATATTTATACGTCATATGGGTCACGTAAGACGATAGTTTCTTCACGATCAGGACCAGTTGAGATAATATCAACTGGGCAACCAATCAATGCTTCGATACGTTTGATGTATTTCTTAGCATTCTCTGGTAGGTCATCGTAGTTAGTAATACCAACTGTTGACTCGCTCCAACCTTCTAGCGTTTCGTATTTTGGCGTGACTGACTCGTAGAATTCAGCATCATGTGCGCCTGCACACTCAGTCTCAGGTAGGTTGTAACCCACACCGATTAATAGCTCTTCTAGACCGTCTAATACGTCAAGCTTAGTTAAGCAGATACCGGTTAAAGAGTTCAGTACCACTGCACGGCGTAGTGCTTCAGCATCGAACCAACCACAGCGGCGGGCACGACCAGTTGTCGCACCAAATTCATGACCAACATTCGCCAAATGCGCACCAACATCATCAAACAACTCAGTTGGGAATGGGCCGCTACCGACACGTGTGGTGTAGGCTTTGGTAATCCCAAGTACATAATCTAAATATAGTGGACCGATACCTGTACCAGTAGAAACACCCCCAGCCGTTACGCTTGAGCTGGTTACAAACGGATAAGTACCATGATCAATATCAAGTAAAGTACCTTGCGCACCTTCAAACATCAGGTTTTTACCAGCCAAACGCAGTTGATTTAGGTCTTCAGTTACATCAGTAACCATACCTTTAATCTCTTCTTTCCACTCTTGGCAAAGCTTAAACGTCTCATCAAAATCAATCGCATCAACTTTATAGTATTGAGTCAGTTGGAAGTTATGATATTCAATTAGGTTGCGTAGCTTTTCTTCTAGATCGCTACGGAATAAATCCGCAAGCTTGATAGCACGGCGCGCTACTTTGTCTTCGTAGGCAGGACCGATACCACGACCCGTTGTACCGATTTTACCACTGCCACGTTTGGCTTCACGTGCTTGGTCAAGCGCCACGTGATATGGCATGATGAGTGGGCAATTTGGTGAAATACGCAAACGCTCACGCACTGGTACGTTGTTGGCTTCAAGATCTTTTATTTCAATCAATAATGCATCAGGTGCTAACACCACACCGTTACCGATGAAGCAAGTCACACCTTCACGCAAGATGCCTGATGGGATTAAATGTAAGACGGTGGTTTTGCCATCGACAACTAACGTGTGACCAGCATTGTGGCCGCCTTGAAAGCGAGCGACTGCTGAGGCTTTTTCGGTCAGTAAATCAACGATTTTACCTTTACCTTCATCGCCCCATTGGCTACCCAAAACTACGACATTCTTACCCATGATCAATCCTTACCTTTATATATTGAGGTGTGTGCAATAATGATTTAAAACGACGATAACTTTCATTACCGTGTTTTAAATGACATTAAAAAGTGGTAATAATCTTAAAAACTAATGCTTAACTGATTGTTTACTTCTAAGTAATATCTTTACTTATTCAATCAATAACACTTAATCGGTTCATACTTATAATCGGTTCATGCTTAAATAGCCTGCAACTGCCACTGATTATCCACAAAGTTTAAGCAATGGGTCATGCCAACTGGACGGTCCGCTATATCTAATGGCATCGTGACACGGTAGCCCTGCTGACGCAAACTCTCAACTTGCTGTAATAGTATCTGCATCTGCTCTTGATTCACATTACTCAGTGCCTGATAGTCCACCAATACGATAATTGGTGATTCAAGTTGGGTGTGTGCAAGCAGGCGGCTGACATCCATACTAAAACCAGTGGCTTCACGTGGTTGGTTGCTTGTCAACTGGTTACCGCTTTGCATACCATCAAAGCGCCCACCACGTACTAGTGGCTGGGTCTCACTATTGATATAACCATTGAACACAATACCAGTATGATAATGATAGCCTGATAGCTCTGTCACATCGATACTCACAGGACACTGCCACTGCTCTTGTAAATGCGTTTTTAGGCGTTGTAGCTCGTCAATAGCAGTGACGACCTGCGTGTCTTGCTGCGCAGTCTCTGACAGTTTTACCAATAGGTTGTCGATATCATGACCGAAGCGCGCCAATGCATAAAAATCATTGCCTAACGCTATTGACTGACAAACACGCTTTAGCTCTGGTAGGTTTTTATTGGCATATAAATGCATCAGATGCTCAGTGTCATTGTCTGACAACTCAGCCAATTCAGCCAAGCGTTTGAATATGGCAACATGACCCAAGTCAATATGCAGCGCCGCACTCATATTCAGTGTATTCACCATGCTAAACAACACATCGATCAGCTCAATATCTGCAGCAAGTGAGGCACAACCGAATATCTCAGCACCGAGCTGCAAAGGCGTACGTGAGCCAAACAGCCCTGATGGCAAGGTATGAATCACATCACCTGCATAGCAATAGCGAGCAATACCAGTACCACCATGATGCGCATCAATACGCAAAATCTGTGGCGTAATATCAGCACGCAAACCCATCAATCGACCTGTTAATTGATCGATAATCTTGAAAGTTTGACGCTTTAAATCTTCTGATGCACCACTCAATAACGACTCAGTGAACTCAATCATTGGTGGATTCACCAATTGATAACCATGAGCGATAAGCTGTTTGGTTAGTTGATGCCTAAGCACTTCTTGCTTATGAGCATCTTCAAACAATACATCGACCACACCATCAGGCAACAGCCAACTATTGCCAACGTCGCTAGAAAAATGGCTTAAATACGGCATACTATTAGATGCGGTAGCATCGTTGGCATGCTGAGTCGTTGCTTGACTGGTCATATTTGACTGGGAAGGTTTTGCAGAATCAGAACTGACAGACACAATAAATCCTTGTTTGGCGTATCGCTTACCAAAAATGCGGTACTTAAAGGTTATATTTACAATTGCATTGACGCCACGCACTTCTTGTTTTTAACGCACAACATCATTGACCCAATTATTTATAAACAAACTAGGTAACCGCAAAAGGGTGAGTAATAAGTATAATGTAGAATGATAAGACGAGTATCTTTATGCGCTAATAAACTGCGATAAATAATCAAGGCACTTTATGGTTTTAGTTTAGCATAGCAGTTAAGGTTCGCCTAGTGACAATTAGCCACAATCACTATCTAATTACGCCTTATCAACACTAAAGCCATGAAGATTATCTATACCTTATATAAGTAATAGTTCCATTACGAGTTGTCACAATCATTCTATACAATAAAGAGCAGAATGAGAGCAACGCCTTCAGTATGGACTCATGGTACACTAATGCATATTTTTATCTTGGAGGCCTTATGTCATCAGATTACCACCCAAATCCAGCCATCAATCAAACCAACGTTTTAGGTACGGCACTTGCCAGCTGCTGCTTCGATCCTATCACTGGTTACTATCGCAATGGCTTTTGTCATACGGGTAACCACGACGTTGGTCAGCATACTGTTTGTGTCAAAATGACCAGTGAGTTTTTAAACTTTTCTGCCAGTCGTGGTAACGATCTTATTACGCCACTACCCGAATACAACTTTGCCGGTCTAAAACCTGGTGATTACTGGTGTATCTGCGCTCTACGCTGGGTTGAAGCATTAGATTTTGATATCGCACCGCAAATCAAGCTAGAAGCCTGTCACGAGAGTTTATTAAGCTTGGTCGATATTGAAACGCTAAAAAGCTATGCGACTTAAGTTTTCTGCTACGTTTTAGTTTTAATGACGACAGTTTTTTACTGTATCAAAGGAAAGAGTGCGTATGGAAAAAAACAACGACCAATTGATTAAAAAAACAGCACGTATTACACCCAATGCTAATATCAATCGTATCGTTGCTGATATGGATGAGGATCATCTGTATTTAGAAAATAATGGCAGCTATATTTACGGTGATGCTGACGCGACAAATGAAGACACGATCGAGACCATGACAATCTACGATCCAGACTCTGAGCGTTATGAAGATATTGATCTTGCAAGTGCAGATGAAGTCGTCAATTGTTATGCTTACTCACGTAAAACAGGTGAAAACCTAGATAAAGTCGCGCTTACCGATGTCAGTCGAGCCTTGAGCAACAATGGTCAGTTTATTTGGCTAGGTCTATACGACCCTAGCCTTCAAACTATGGTCGAAGTTAAAGAAGCATTTGGTTTACATGAACTGGCCATTGAAGATGCCTTCGCCGACCACCAACGCGCCAAAGTCGAAAATTACGACAATGACATGGTGTTTGTGGTATTACGTACGGCCAAGCTCGAAGACAAAATCATTCGCTATGGCACCACAGCGATATTCATGGGTAAAAACTATCTAATTACCATTCGTAATGGCCCATCCAACTCTTACGCCCCTGTCCGTGAACACTGTCATCGTCGCCCTGAAAAGCTGCGTATGGGCCCGATATTTGTGCTGCATGCCATTCTCGATTTTATCGTGGATAACTATATGCCGGTTACCGACCGCTTGGGACGATATCTACGTGAGCAAGAGCGCTATGTATTTACCTCTGAGTTTGACAAAACTACGTTAAAAAACCTCTATGAACTAAAGTCACAACTGGTTCATATGCGCGCTATTATCTTGCCTGTACAAGATATCTGTAGTTTTTTTATCAATCATAAAAAAAGCGAAATGGCTTCTATATTCTCTCAAGCAGCCAAACCCTACTTTCGCGATGTCAATGACCATCTATTACACTCTCTTGATGCTATTAATGGGCTTAATGAGATGCTAAGTGTGGTCATGAATACCTATATGGCAATGGTCAATATGGGACAGAATGAAGTAGTGCGTAAGCTTGCAGCGTGGGCAGGTATCTTGGCCGTACCAACCGCCATTGCTGGTATTTATGGGATGAATTTTGATTTTATGCCTGAATTACATTGGAAGTACTCTTATCTTGTGATTATGCTATTTATTGGTTCCTTATGTGGCTACCTATATTACAATTTTAAACGGCTAAAATGGCTATAGTCACTGCTATATAATAAATCATTCTCACTTTGCACAAAAAAAGCTACCCGTTGGTAGCTTTTTTTAACTCTATATACTTATAAGGTCACTCACGTCGATGCTTAGTATGGCTATCTGCCACCTGTGTGGTATCAGGTAAAAGCGCCTTGACCGTAAGATTTGCATGTTGCTGATCTAAATTGTCTTCTGGGCGACCGAACGTTTTGGCTGTCCAAGTCAGCACGACAATCGCACCGCTCAATAGCATGATTGCTACAGAAATCGTCGCTAGCAGCCACAGGTGAAAATAGTCTGAAACCGCTTGTACATCAACCACTAAATGTCGTGATAAAGCGGTTATAGCAATAAATATCAAAAACTGGACTGGCAAACGATGCGTCTTAAAATAGATACCTATCATGGCCAACAGTTCAAGATAAATAAATAACATCAAGATGTCTTTTAAATCTGCTGAGCCTTTTTGGACAATACCTACAAACTCTTTGCCCGCCGTCCATACCACCACCACACTGATTAAAAATAAGATCACGTAATGACAAACATCGACGAACTCTCTACCAATACGCTGTAGCTTTTCATGAATACCTACGTCTTCTTTAGCCATGTTAGCACCTATAAAATTGGACGATATGACGATTGCTTGATACCTGTGGCATCAGACACCTTATCTATAGACAATTAGTGCTCAAATGACAATGCTATTCGCTAGCGATACCATGATCTAGCCCTGCTGATTTTTCAGCAGCATCAACCGTTTGGCGAATCAATGTATTGATGGTCATTGGTCCAACGCCTCCTGGCACTGGTGTATAAGCACTGGCGATTTTTTCAACACCTTGTAACTCGATATCACCCACACCGCCATTTTCAGTAGGATGGAACCCTGCATCGACGACGACGGCACCTGCTTTGATCCACTCTGCCTTAATCAGCTCAGGCACACCTACAGCACCAACCACGATATCGGCGCGTTTGATATGCGACGCCAAGTCTTGAGTTCTTGAATGGCAAATGGTCACTGTACAGTTAGCATTCAATAGCATCATCGCCATTGGTTTTCCCAAAATTGCGCTACGACCTACGACGACTGCTTCTTTTCCTGACAGCTCAATATCGTAATGCTCTAATAAGTGCATGATACCCTGCGGTGTACACGATCCATAGGCTGACTGCTGCATACCCATGCGACCAAAACCGAGACAAGTAACACCATCTACGTCTTTTGCTAAGTCAATTTGTTCAAAACAAGCACGCTCATCGATATGTGCAGGTACCGGATGCTGTAGCAAAATACCATGTACGTCTGGATTATTATTTAGCTCATCTATCTTTGCCATGAGCTGCTCAGTGGTGGTCTCAGTTGGCATTTCAACCTTGATAGAGTCCATACCTACACGCTTACAGGCATTGCCTTTCATACGCACATAAGTCGCAGAAGCAGGGTCTGCACCAACCAATATGGTCGCCAAGCTTGGTGTACGTCCAGTCTTATCCTTGATAGCATCCACGCGCGTGCGTAGTTGTTGTTCTATTTGTTTTGCAAGTGCTTTGCCGTCCAAAACAGTGGCTGACTCTTGGGTAGTAGGCGCAATAGACATAGGAGCTCCAATAGAGGGTACAATAAAAAAATAAAGACAGCGCCGCAATTGCTTGCCTGCCTGTCTTATCCTTAATCAAGGTATGATTGATACTGATATTGTACCTGCCTACGGCTAAAAATCCTAGCGTGGCATAATATTTGAATGCTTACATACTTGAATGCTTATATAAATATTTAGAGCTTTGTTATCAAAGCTCAATTAACATCTGAGTGACTTCCTATATGTTGTCATTTAGCAATTGATCCAAACACCTCATCGATTGCTTCGATGGTTTGTGTAACTTCCGCCGTGGTGAGTGTCGGATGTACCAAAAACATCAAGCTGGTCTCCCCTAATTGCTTTGCCACTGGCAATCTAGTCGCTGGACGTAACCCTGTATCGTCAAATGCTTTTTCTAAGTATACTTCTGAAGCGGTACCAGAAAAGCAAGGTACACCTTTCTCATTAATCTCTTGAATGATGCGATCTCGCGACCACTCCTCAGGTAGGTTATCTGGCTGCACATATACGTATAACTTATAATATGCATGATTAGAATCTGAATACTGCGGGGACTCTTCTAACTTAGGTACGACCAAGTAGCCCTCTTCTGCCCACTTTGCACAGGTCTCTAATATCATGTGGGCATTAGCCGTACGCTTAGCTGTCCAATCACTCATTCGCTCTAGCTGGATACGACCTATAGCAGACTGCATTTCGGTCATTCGCCAATTGGTACCAAAGCTCTCATGCAACCAACGATATCCGGGCGCATGCTCTGTCTCATAGACAGCGGCGTAACTTTTACCATGATCCTTATATGCCCACATTTTTCGCCATAGTTGCTCATCATTGGTAGTGACCATACCGCCCTCACCACCTGTGGTCATCACTTTATCTTGGCAAAAGCTCCATGCGCCAATATGACCAATACTGCCCACGCTTCGACCTTTATAATGCGCCCCGTGTGCCTGAGCGCAGTCCTCGATGACATATAAATCATGCGCCTCAGCTAAAGCCATAATACTGTCCATATCACATGGCCAGCCTGCCAAGTGCACACATATGATGGCTCGAGTGTTTTTAGTAAGTACAGCACTAATCGATTCGGCAGTGATATTGCCTGTCGCTTCATCGATATCAGCAAATATAGGCGTTGCACCAGCATTAATCACACAAGAAATACTGGCAATAAAGGTACGCGGCGTGACAACCACTTCATCGCCTGCTTTAAGGTCGAGTGCCTGCAATGACAAATCTAACGCTAGCGTACCATTACCAACAGCAATGGCGTAACCGCTATCTGACCAAGAAGCAAACTCTTTTTCAAATTCACGACTCTCGGTACCTGTCCAATAATTCACTTTGTTAGATAACAGCACTTGGCTAACTGCATCAGCTTCTTGCTGAGTAAAACTTGGCCATGGGGAAAAAGGGGTGTTTAGCATATACGCCTCACTGGTTATTTTAATGATAAATGGATGAGCTGATAAATATAGGGTTTTTTGAATTACATTGACTATAAATATGCATAATTTATGCAGATTCAGATGATTCACTGACTATGGCTGACGATATACTATTTAATTTTTGTGTAGCGGCCTAGCAGGGTTACCTACTACTACCGCTCCAGCAGGAACGTCTTTGGTTACGACTGCGCCCATACCCACAACAGCGCCTTTACCAATAATCAAAGGCTTGTCAGGTGTGCCTTGCTTAATAATGGCACCAGCACCAATATACGCATGGTCATGAATATGAATATTCCCGTTACAGTTGACCCGAGGGGCAAATGTGACATAGTCACCAATGATGCAGTCGTGCTCTACATAACTATAAAGATTGGCATGAAAACACTTACCAATAGTCACATTTGAAGCTATCGTCACGAACGGGCTAATGGCCGCACCCCCGCCAATAATCACTTCATCCATGATTAAGGTCGTACTGTCTTGTACTGACCATAGTGATATCCCATCTGTTAGTAAATTACCTGCAATCTTTTGGCGAATATCACTATCAGAAATAGCAATGAGTACAAACTTATGGAGAAAATTCAATGCTTTGAAAGCCTCGTAATTCATGGCTAGATGATTATTAATGTCGCTTTCTTTATCTAACGAATCATCAATAAATACTACTTGGCTATCGATATCTAGTCGCTTTAACTGTTCAGCAGCTATCGGCATCAAACTACGGCCACAGCCCGCTGCCCCATAGACGGCAAAGATTCTGTTCATAGTATTATTTATGACTTATCTGGTTTGCAGAACCTGTAAACTTGGGCATAGTCGCTTCGCCATCGGCGCTGATACCATCTTTTATGATGACTTTTTTAACTGTTTTGAACAGTATTTTTACGTCTAACCATAGCGATTGGTTCTCCACATACCATGTATCGAGCTTAAATTTTTCATCCCAACTAATAGCATTACGACCATTTACTTGTGCATAACCAGTAATACCTGGACGAGATAAGTGTCGACGGTTTTGCTCAGCGTTATACAAGGGCAAATATTCCATCAATAACGGACGTGGCCCGACTAGGCTCATATCACCTTTAATCACATTCCATAGCTCTGGTAACTCATCAAGACTGGTATTGCGCAACTTTTTGCCAAATGTAGTCAGGCGCTCACTATCTTCTAAAGGGTTACCTGCAGCATCTATCTCATCTTTCATGGAGCGAAACTTAATCATTTCAAATGGCTTACCATTTAGTCCAGGGCGCGTTTGACGAAACAGCACTGGTGAGCCAAGGTTTTTTTTCACCTTGTAAGCAGTAATGGCATATACAGGAGATAACACTATTAACGCGGTAGTCGCGGCGGTGATATCGAATAGACGTTTAATCATTATTAGCTCCTATAAACCCATTTCTTGTAGCATAATTTTATTGACACTATTTACATCAAATTTTTCTTCTGCCAACTGACGTGATGCTGCACCCATACTAATGATCATTTCTGGATTAAGTATAAAACGCTCCATAGCAGCAGCCAGTTCATCGACTGCTTTAACTGGCACTAAATAGCCATTATAATCACTCCTGACGGTCTCACGGCAACCCGGTGCATCTGTCGTAATAATGGGTCGCCCCATCGCTTCTAATACCGTACGCGGGGTTCCTTCTCTATAGGAAGGTAAAACATAAATAGAACTGGCCTCAATGGCAGGCTTAACATCGCTCAGCTTGCCCCAAAACTCAAACCGACCATCATCAATCCAACTGTCCAGTTCATGCTGATTGATAGCGTCAGGATTGTCATCAATCCAACCCACCAAATTGAACTGGGCTTGCGGATATTTTGACTTAATCACTCCAGCCGCCTTGGCATACTCTCTCACACCTTTGGCACCTAGCAAACGTGCAATCAATAAAAAACTGGGTGCTGGTACAGCATTATCACTTGGAAAAGGCATGACTTTGTATTCTGACACATCGACACCAGAACCATTTACTACCTTAGTCGGAGTGGCAGACTGCAATATCTTCATCGATTTAAATAAAGCTTCATCATCTGGGTTTTGGAAAAGCACCTTATGCGCTGATCTTAACGACATGGCATAAAGCTTATGCATTAGCTTCTGTAAATTGGTTCTATGATACGTACTCTCATCCGCCCCTTGAAATGCGTAGCCCAAACCTGTAATCAAAGCATAACGATGAGGAACACCAGCCAACTTAGCTGCTAGTAACCCATAGATAACTGGCTTGATGGTATATTCCATCACATAGTCAGGTTTGATCTGTTTCATTAAACGGTATAACGCAAACATAGTCTGACTATCTGCTATAGGGTTTGTACCAGTGCGCTGCATTGGAATATCATGAACCGTATAACCCAATGCTTCCAGCTGCCTTCGTTCTTCTGGATAGCTCTTAAACTCTGGAGCAGCAATATCAATATCAAATCCAGCCTGATTGATCGCAGCAATTAATTCACCCCGAAAGTTTAGTAGTGAGGGGGGATGACTGGCTATAATCAAAAATCTCATAATCAAGTTGTCCAAAAAAACCATGTGGTAATGGTATATAATATATACAGTATTAAAACCATAGAATCATTTTTGCCTCTATAGTCAGATGACCACAAAAATGTTATAAAATAAATCAACTAAACGATTACCACTATAAACAACTATGACTTACTCCCTAG
>NZ_JBQSXG010000051.1:0-22203 GCF_052378005.1 Psychrobacter sp. AOP31-B2-9 | reverse complement strand
TGCCTTGCCTCTTATCACGCCAAATATAGCGATAAATGCTCATATGACTGATACCAGCATGAACGCCAGATATTTGCTCAGGACTCCAGTTCTCTTTAAGCTTGTCTGTCACCCATGCCCAGATATCAGCCACAATAGTTGTGGCGTTGTTAGCCCGTCTGTCACAAGCCTTGTTATTAGCATGCTTTGCTCGGTAACCTCGTAGGCTTTTATTGCGTCTGATTTCTCTCGATATGGTGCTAGGGCTTCTACCTAATGTGTCAGCTATAAATTTAATATTATGTTCTGCCCCTATAAGGGCATAAATCTGGTATCGTTCCCCTAGGCTTAGATGTGTATAGCTCATGGTTGCAATCTCACTTTGGTCGGTGGATAAAGACTTTGATGCTAGCGCATCTAGGTCTTTTTTTCACCTGCTCTTTGAAATTGCACTTCATGTGTTAATCTAAGTTATAAAAAGAACCATAGCTACCATTCCTTAATTTTTTATCATACAAAGACTCCCACAATGGCGATGACCGTATTCTCTCGTTAAACTCCTTCCTAGTCATCAATACGATAGGATTTTCTCTCTCAATGCCTGTCAAGGGTGCTGGTGGTGCATAAAGTGGCTCATCGTTAGGGTCTGGTGTATAACCATCAGGGAAACAGGCACTTTGAAATGCTTCATAGGCGTGCGCTGAAAGTGTGACAAAGCCAACAGCTAACACGATAAGACTGTTTAACAACAATTTTGATTGAATCATGATGTTCCATAGCCATTTTAAAATAAGGATACAGTCAATGCTTATCCTGTCCCAAACCACCAAATACCTTCGTATTTTAATTTATAGCTAGGATACTTTAATCAATAGTCATGCCAGTAAACATATCGTATTTGCAGTTAACCTTACCCCAAAAAGATATATTTTTGCCATCATACTCGATATAAGTATGGATAGTCTCTGCATCCGATAGATATGCCTTATTATTCACTTTGTCCATATACTGCTCATACAGCTTATCAATGATCTCGCTAGCGGTTTTATCATCTATATTATCTATTGCTAATTTGAGAGTTTCGATCATCTCAATCCTTTCTTGCTCTAGGAGCTGGTGGTGATACTGATTTCTTTGTTTAAGATCATGATTGCCATAAGATAACTGAGTAAGCCTCTGACTCTCTTTCCAGTAATGTCCATCTAAATGACTCGTGACACGAATATAACTATTAGCACCCATCAGCTCTCCTAACGTTTTAAAACTATAAGAAGAACCATAGCTACCATACTCTAACTCTTTATCATACAAAGACTCCCACAGTGGTGATAACCGTATTCTCTCGTTAAACTCCTTCCTAGTCATCAATACGATAGGCTTTTCTCTCTCAATGCCTGTTAAGGGTTCTGGTGGCGCATAAGGCAGCTCATCGTTAGGATCTGGTATATAACCATCAGGGAAACAAGCACTTTGAAATGCTTCATAGGCGTGCGCTGACAGTGTGACAAAGCCAACAGCTAAAACGATAAGACTGTTTAACAACAATTTTGATTGAATCATAATAATAAAGCTGCCTGTTATTTGATACTTCTATCCTGACGAATGAGGTTCCATTGCCATTTAAATAAAGAGAGTAAACTGTCTTCGTATGGATTTTTTATTTCCGTATTGATTTTATTTGGATAATCCATCACGTTATCTGTGTAGCCTTGATAAAAAGCATGAGGTGTCGACTGACCGTTGTCAAAAGTATGAGGTAAGCTAAAACTATGGCCCAATTCATGAGAGATCTTTCCTAACCTAGTATTACCAGATGCAAACATAACGACTGTGTTTCCCCAGACGGTTTTTTTGGCAGAACAACTAGAACAAAGTGTCTGCTCTGTATTTTCTGCCGCCCCGTAGACTGCATAACTGAAATTTCCTGATAGTGGCTTATATACAGGAAAGTCTGTAAAAAAGACATATGTTTTTTGGTTATCACCATCATCATTAAGCTTCAGCTTACGGGCATCCTCATAGAGTGCTACCATTGTATCGCTAAAGGATTTAGCATGTCGGCTATCTATATAATAAGTATTTGTCGCAGGGTTAACCTGAATATAAGTCTTCATATTCTTATTTAAATTATCCAACATAGGTCTGGTAAACTGCTCACTGTTGGTGATATCCAAACTTGGCTCTCTACTCACCGTGCCTTGAACTAACGATTGGTTTAAAAAATACCGATTAACATACTGTTGTATGTCAATAGGATTAGGCATGGGAGACTCTTTTCCGTTCTTGAAGATGATGTAAGGAACTGCCTTAATATCAGCTTGCTTGATCGTATCATTCGGGTACACACACAACAAACCAACCGTTTTGGTTATTTTTTTAGTAGTAGCGATGATCTTAATGACTCTCACCTTATCACTACCAGTCGTGGCGGTAATATTTATTTTTTTACTGTTATCTCTATAGCGTCTAATCACTTTATTTTGCAGTTCTGGACCGTCAAAATGTCGCTTTAACTCAGTCTCACTCCCTCCCAGCAAATCAGCCAAAGTGCTAATACCTGGTGCTGTGATGCTGATACCACTATCATTGCCCGCATCAAACGAGATAGCAATACTTTCAGGACTCTGCAATGGGCAGATAGCTACTCCTAACAGTTGTTCTTGCTCCACTTGTAAGTATAGATCTACGCCAGTACTATTTTCATCTGAGCTATAACTGGTTGGAAAAATAGATAACCAAGCTGGTACGTAAGTTTCTTTTAGTACTGTTTCGATACTTTCAATTTCAGCGATTTTTTTGTCTGAAGAACTAAACCTACTATATTCATTAATTAAATCTTCAACTTTACCTTTATATAATCTCATAAGTGTAGTGTTATTTGTTGAAGAATCTTTACCTAATTCATATACTTCCTCAATATCGTAGATATACTCATCTCTTAGCCAATCAAAACCATAACTGCCATCATAATAATCTATAGAGCCTTTTATCTCATTAGCTGATAACGGCTTGATATCAGGCCGTCTAAAATGTACGGTAAACGGTTGCATTCTAGATATAGTAATTATAGCCGTACATTGACCCGTTCCAGTTGTACTTGTGGATGTTGGCAAATGACTAGAAACTGCCATAATTGATACCTTCAATCTGTAGATAAATTTGCATATTATAGACCATCTTTAACTTATCAGCGTGATTGAATACTGCCATTAACAGACCTGCGGTAGCAGCCTTACTCATACTGCTTACAAAGATTTTATACATAAAAAAAGCCCAACAATATTGGGCTCTTATAATAAGGTTATCAGTCTATGAATTACAAGCTACTTATGACAAATGACGACTTATAAACCTCCGTCATCTTTTAATTTATAAACGCACACGTGAGCCATTACTGAGCAAGCGATAGGCGATGGTATAAAATATCGCACAGAATACAAAAATAGCCGCCATCGAATACCAAACATTGACATCAGAGTAGCCAAGGATACCGTAACGGAATGAGTTGACCATATAAACGATAGGGTTCAATAACGAGATATTTTGCCAAAATGGTGATAGATTTTCCATCGAATAAAACACGCCACCAAGATAAGTAAGCGGCGTCAACACAAAGCTTGGAACGATAGAAATATCATCAAATGAGCGAGCAAACACGGCATTGATAAAGCCGCCAAGTGAAAATAAGATAGACGTGCCTAGTACTGTAAATACGGTCACAAATAAATGCTCAATACCTAAATCGGTAAAAAACAGCGCTACTATCGAGACAATAACGCCAATAGCCAGCCCGCGGAAGATACCGCCACTGATATAGCCCATCAAAATCGCATGTTTGGATACTGGCGATACCAATAGCTCTTCGATACTGGCCGTGAATTTGGCACTAAAGAAGCTCGAAACAACGTTAGAGTAACTGTTGGTAATGATCGACATCATAATCAGACCAGGTACGATAAACTGCATATATGGCACGCCGCCCATCTCACCCACACGCGAGCCAATCATCTTACCAAAGATAATGAAGTAAAGACTCATCGTGATGACTGGTGGCAGCAACGTCTGTGGCCAAATTCGCAAAATACGGCGAACTTCTTTTAACAGAATAGTGCGAAAAGCAATCCACTTTTTGCTCAATGACATGGTTTTATTAGGATCTATTATTTCTTGACTCATAACCCCGCCTCCTTCATGCTATCTGCACTTTGAATATTTTTATCCACCAAGCGCATAAACAGCTCTTCTAGTCGATTGGCTTTGTTGCGCATACTTCCTACTGTAATACCTTGCTCTGACAGCTGTTCAAAGACACTATTCAAAAACTCACCTTCCGTTAACGTCACTTCTAGTGTCTGCTCATCAGGCTGTGAAACTCCTGTCACTCCTTCCAAAACCACTTGATTGGTAAGCGGTGTTTCTAAATCAAAGACAAACGTCTCAACGGATAGCTGCGCGAGCAAATCTTTCATTTCTGTATTAATACGAATCTCACCATGATCCAAAATAGCAATACGCTTACATAGCTGCTCCGCTTCTTCTAGATAATGAGTAGTCAGAATAATCGTGGTTTTTTCTTCGATATTAATTTGCTGCATAAATTCCCACATAGAGCGGCGTAGCTCGATATCGACACCAGCAGTCGGCTCATCCAAAATCAATAATTTTGGCTTATGAATCAGTGCGCGTGCGATCATCAGACGGCGCTTCATACCACCTGATAGCTCACGTGATTTACTATCGCGTTTATCCCACAGACCAAGTGCTGTTAGCAGTCTTTTCGCTCTAGGACGTGCTTCTTTAGCAGAGATACCAAAGTAACCTGCTTGGGTAATCAAAATATCTTCGACTTTTTCGAACATATTAAAATTAAACTCTTGCGGTACGATTCCAAGATATTGCTTAGCAACAGATGGGTTCTCTAGTAAATCAGTACCAAAAATATGCACACTGCCTGTCGTAGGCTTAAATAACGAACTAATAATACCAATCATCGTTGACTTGCCTGCACCATTTGGACCAAGTAACGCAAAAAATCCACCTTGCGGTACGGTTAAATCCACCCCTTTTAGTGCTGAAAAACCATTGTCATAAGTCTTGGATAAATTCTTTATCGTAAGTGCTGGTACCTCAGACATGAAGACCTCTTTGTTTGTTATAAAGTATGTAAAAATATTTTGAGATGATAACTGTATATAAGATATATTGTAATGTCATAAAATGAGGTTGCTGTTTGAGAATTTCAACCACAATACGCCTTAAGTCTCATATTGATAATATTGATGATTAAAAAAGCGCCTATCTCATTGAGTGAGATAGGCGCTTTCTAGATATAAATCGTAAAAGCTTAGCTAAGCACTTATTAAAGATTAGCTTGCTGCTTCAACCATATAATCTACAGCATTTTGGACTTCTTCGTCAGGGATGTCTGCGCCACCTTTTGCAGGCATTGCATTAAAACCGTTGATAGCATGGGTATATAAGGTATCTGTACCTTTTGCTATACGAGGTCCCCAAGCGCCAGCATCAGCGAAAACAGGAGAGCCGAGCAAACCAGCTGCATGACAAGTATGACATACGGCATTATATACAGCCTTACCATCACGAGGTCCATCACCAGCTGCTGGACCAGCAGCACGTGCAGTTACATCACAGACTTCATCGTCTTCAAAGCATACGGTAGCCACAGGCTGAATACGAGCAATCAAGTTAGGATATAATGCAATAAGCTTTTGCACTTGCGGCGTATCTTGTGGAATTGGCTCTTCTTCAGCAACAGGTGCTGCAGCGGCAGTTTCTTCAGTGGCAGCATCGCCCTCTGTTGTATCAGCAGCAGCTTCGGTGTCAGTATCTGACTCAGTTGGTGCGCTTTCTACAACTTCTTGCGTTGCTGCTGCATCAGAGGCAGCTGCTGGCGTTTCTACAACACTTTCGGCTTGGCTCACCGCGATACTAGCAATTCCTAGAATGGCAGCTGCCGATAACATAACTACTTTTCTCATTCGTCACGTTCTCTTATTACATGTACAAAGGCTTGCACGGCTCAGACAAACTGTTTGTCCTCCTTTGATGATAACTAGTCATCAATAGCAAACAGAGTGCTAGCATGCTGGCACACTTGTAATCGGTGATTATAAATATGAATTCTCCCTAGCATTATAAGGGAAAAGACAGGTAAATTGCCATGCCTGTTTAATGACTATCTTGTTTTTTCTGAAAAAACATTAATCTCAGCCTTGATTTATTGGCTTTATGCTATTTATTTGTTAGACTAAGCGGTCTTTATTTTTCGATACTTCATAAGACCTTTGACACCTTTTAAGGTACTGTGTTGATCAATATAGCAGACTGTTTATTATGCGCTCGTAGCTCAGTTGGATAGAGTATCGGTCTCCGAAGCCGAGGGTCGTGGGTTCGATTCCCGCCGAGCGCACCACTATTTATAGCTTAAGTTTTGTTCAAATATCACCTCAAGCATTATATTGTTTGAGGCTTTTTTATGTCTGAAAATTTCTTTGAAGTATTTATTTATAAGGGTTAGTAGTTATATATTCATCAACTCTTAAGAGGCTGTCCACTCTCTAATGATATAATCACGATAAGGGTGCATGCATGTACTCTACCTCTTGAAAATCGGTGACCAAGTACTCGGTGAACCGCCCCAAGCTCTTCATTAACCCTTTGAGCATCAAACACACTTTCAAGCTTACCGCCAAGTGCTTCACGGTTGTTAGTGGTGAGTATGCCTTGTGGATCATTGTAGCCACTGACACCACTTTTGGTGATGCTGCTATCACTGTCACTATCTGTGCCGTAGCCAATGCCGTTCATGGTGGCTTGTGGTTTACCGGTGGTATTACCAATGCTTAGACCAATTGATAATGCCTCACCTTCATAACTCGTGGTATTTTTAATATCTTGTGAGCTAACACCTTGTTTAAAGACGATGTTGCTCTTGCCATTGGCTTGAGCTTCTTTTGAGGTGACAAACACGCCACCTTTGAAGGTGCCTTTGCCTTCAGCGACAATGTCGGCTTCGTTGGAGAAAATACCAGACTGCTCTCCAACGGCTTTGTAATCAGAGTTAAGATTGGTCTTGCCACCATTGACCGATAGGCTAGAGCCTGTACCTTTGGCAAGATCAAGGTCAGCACTAAAGCCCATGTTCTTTTGGTCGCTAGCAACCGCCGCCATGCCTTTCATACGCGCGCTGTCAGTATTACTACCAGCGTCAACGAGACTATCAATCGCTTTGGCATTGTCAATTAAGCTGTTAGAGACGGAGACGGTGAGTCCGCTTTGCTTAAAGCTTTGCTCGCTTTGATTGGTGTAGACGTCGGTGACGTTGTCAATATTAACGTCTTCAGCGCGGATAACGACGTTGCTCTGACTCGAATTTCGGGAGTCATAATCAACTATAGATTACTGGGCTAAAAACCTAGCCTACGTGCTACCAACAATTTAACCCATTATTTTTCAGTTATGGCCTATGCCCTAATTGTTGTTCAAAGATTAACCAAGATTCTTGGTCACCCTCTACAATATCACTGTATAACTCCCAATCGCTATCTACAATTTTTTTTAGAATAGGGTGCATATATTCTTCGGATAAATCTATATTTTCATCATGAAAGTATTTAAGCACTTCAATATCATCAATTTCCTCGGAATAGTATACTTTCAAGCCATAGCCTATATTTTCACTACATAAATAGTGCCAAACCACCTCATTATCATAATTAGTTTGCAGATAAGTTTGGTAAATATACACAAATTGGTTAGTCGATCTAAGTTTTGCTCTGATCATTTTATTTTCTCTCTTTTAGATGGTTTTTCTGCCGGATAACTGTAACTATTATTTTTATCTGTAGTTATCTTAATGTCATATGCCTTATTAGTTCTAGTATTGTATTGATAATGGATGGTAGTATTTCTTCCGTCTGCTCTTTTTATATTTGCTTCCATCTTCTGAAATCCTGCATCTATCGGAAACCTAGTATCATTATTCATATTTTGTAACCGTCTACCTGCTTTAGGATTATTAACAACCTGATTCCACAAAATTTGTTCCTCAACATTTCTTGGCGCTGTAACTTGAGGTGGTGTTTTATTAGGACTAGCAGTGCTAATTCTTTCTGCCGCTTTGATTCTTTCCATAGTCCTAGCCGAGTTATTTGCTCTATCATTTGTAGTCTTATTAGAATTAACTTTGGTTGGACCACTACCAGTACCAGTATATATAGGTAGGCCTAAAGAAAGTAGCTGAGTAACTTCATCTTTACTCAAAGCATTAGCTAATGCCTTTCCTGTCAGTCCTTTTTCATTCACTAAGTAGTTATGTCTAGCTAATGTAAGTGCTTGATCCAAATTTTGTGTATAACCAAGAACACCTACTGGACTCCAGTGATTTGTTTCCAAACTCGCTATAGTACCTTTTTCATTATCAGCTGCTTTTGCAAACTTATTCGCTAAGTTATCGTTAAGCATTTGGACTTCAGCTAAACTAAGATCACCCTCTTTGACCATTTTTAGTACTATTTCACCAAATAGTTTACTAGCTTTTTGGTAGAGAGCTTCAACGTTTGCTCGGCAACTACTACTGTTACAAGATTCGTAACTCTTTAAGAATGCAGTTAGTTCAGGCGCTTTACGCTTTTCTAGTTTATTGTAAAGCTGCTTCTCTTTAGCAGTAAGTTTGTCATAAGCCTGTGGTACAAGCATTTGATTGTTCTCAACCGCAACCTTACTGGTCTCAGCTGCATTAGCCGCATCATTTGCATTACCCGTAGTTGCACCGATAGTCAGACCGACTGCACTAGTAATAGCACTAATGGTATCTTTTTGCTCAGCAGTTAGGTTGGCAGGATCACTACTACCATAGAGAAACTTCGATAAAACGGGAGCCGTAGCCTCACCTGCTCCTGCCGAAATACCGCCCGTCACTGCATTATTACCAGTCGCATAGCTTACAGCAGCACCAAGAATGCTATGAGCTAATATATGTCCCGCTTGCTGGCTGCCAGTAAGACTATCTCCTTGGGTCTCACTTTGTTCTTTATAGTATTGTCCAATTTGATTAGATACAAAAGGACTAGCTACTTTAGCGACATAGCCTGTCGCGCCGTTTGAATTTGGTCCATAGATAGCGCCAGAGATAGCATCAAACAATAATCCTTGGTTTTGTACTTTGTCTGCTTGTTCGATAAGTTTATCGCGAGCTGTGGTATTACCTAGCTGTCCTTGTTCTTCTGCCTCATCCCTTAACTTCTTCTCCTTGGCATTAATCTCATTCTTGACTTTACGACGTTCTTGGTCAAAGGCTTGGGTAATCTGCGTCTGCGCCCCAAGCTCCTCATTGACCTGACTAGCATCAAATACATTCTCAAGAGTGCCCGCATACTCAGCACGGTTATCCGTCGTGATATCACTGTTTCCAGCAACACCCGTAATACCTGCACGAGTCACACTGCTATCACTGTCACTATCTGTGCCGTAGCCAATGCCGTTCATGGTGGCTTGTGGTTTACCAGTGGTATTACCAATGCTAACACCTGCAGAAATGGCATCGCCCTCATAGCTGGTGGTGTTTTCTATGTCTTGAGTCGTAATGCCACCTTTACTGACATAGTTGTTTAATCCATTTTGTAGGGCTTTGTCCGTGGTGGTAATCGCGCCGCCTATCAGATTGGTTGTGCCTTCGGTGGTAAGATCAATACCACCATCCCCTGTGAAGACGCCTGACTGCTCACCCACGGCTTGATAGTCAGCATTGACATTGGTCTTACCGCCATTGACCGAGAGACTGGAGCCTGCACCTTTGGCAAGATCAAGATCTGCACTAAAACCCATGTTCTTTTGGTCGCTGTCATAGGTAGCGGTGTATTAGTTTGAGATATAAAAAAAGCTACGATATATTAAGTATCGTAACTTTTAGGTTAGTCATACATTTTAAAAACTACTATCTTATATAAAGTTATTTTTTTAGTTACCAGATTTCTTAAGCATATTGTACAGAATTAAGATATAACTTCTAAATATACAGGCTCACTATTTAGCTCAATCTTTTTAGGATCATAGACTACCTCATTTTTTCTATTTTTATGAAATGTGAATGTAGAAAACTTGCCAATATCATCGTCTTGAAAGCTTACTAAAACAGTCAGACTTTCTAAAGGAAAATCACCATACCATTTTTCCTTAAATTTATTTAAAAAAATTATTGATTGAACGAAAGGGTCTTTATCCGTAAAATCTTCGATATGGAACTTATTAGTTGAAGCCTCAAAGCCAGAAAAATCAAGAAAGTCTGTTTCAATTTCTTTCTTATTGAGGGAACCCTTATTATAGTTAGTAGGAAAGATTTCCGCTAAAAAAATACAATCATCAACAGCTAAGAAACCTTGCTTAAGTACATCTTCCAGTCTTTTGTCTAAATCGCTTTCAAATATCATATTCTTGTTAGATGTTAGATAACTTGACATCAGTGAGTTAGTATAGATCATGATTATTCTCCTAAGTATTTTAAGCCTTTATTAATACCATTTCTAAAATTATCGTTTTTTAGTAATTTTTGTATAGACTTTGGTGCTACTAGACCATCAGAAATTTTACCAGTGTAGAGTTTTCCGTCCGCTGGATTATAATAGTACTTAGCGTTGTTCGCATCTTGATAATGTACTTGGCCAGGTCGCTCTCCAGGAGCTGGATTTTCCACATCTATTCTTGCTTTTGAACCTTTTTCTTTCCAAACAGTTTTACTACTAGTCTGAGTACCATTTGCTCCTAACATGGATGAACTTGAAGCGCTATTAGACGATTTACTGGTAACACCTTTAGCAACACGCGAAGCACCTACACCTACTGCGCCTTGAGCTATTACCCCAAGTATACCATCTTCTCTATACGCCGCATCACTTTGCCATCTTGAGTATCGACTTACAAACTGGTCATTATTAAACGTTACCCCTGTACGTAAGCTTCCCGTGCCAAGCCCACCTAAATTCTCTATTTGAGAATATAGTTTAGGGTCAAAAAGTGTGTCACCTTTATATTTCTCGCTACCTGCGTAGTAATTTTTAATATGTTTACCACATCTTTGATAGTTGTAGTTTGTCTCACAATCATTGATGAAGCTAGCTTGCTGTACTTTATCAAGCTTTTGATAAACATTGTTGACACGTGTTATACATTTTTGATTACCGTTACAACCTTTTAGACCTTTGAGCCAATTCTCTAATTGTATATGATTCAAATAATTATTCTGAGTCTGATTAATACTATTAGCCGTACTGGCAGTATCTCCACCAGCTGTAGCAGCGATACCTGCTGACAGTCCTAAAAGCAATGCTTTTTTAGTCGCTTCGTCAACCCCATGCTCATCTAAATAACGACCTACTGCTGATATAGAGACTGCGGTCGTACCACTGGCTAATGCACCGTCTACACTTCCTGTGGCAATAGCACCAACTAGCGTATGCAGCGCAACACGATAAGTACCACCTTCTGCCCATTTATCGGCTTCATCTACTCTACCTTGTTCGATAAGTTCTATTTGTCGATTAACAGCAAAGTCCCCAACCGCTTTAGGTGCTTCTTTGCCAAACTCCTGCGTAATCTGCGTCTGCGCCCCAAGCTCTTCATTCACTTGATTGGCATCAAACACATTCTCAAGGATGCCTGCATACTCTGCACGGTTATCAGTCGTGATATTCCTGTTTCCAGCGACACCCGTAATACCTGCTCTGGTAATACTGCTATCACTGTCACTATCTGTGCCGTAGCCAATGCCGTTCATGGTGGCTTGTGGTTTGCCGGTGGTATTACCAATGCTAACACCTGCAGAAATGGCATCGCCCTCATAGCTGGTGGTGTTTTCTATGTCTTGAGTCGTAATGCCACCTTTACTGACATAGTTGTTTAATCCTTCTTGTAGCGCTTTGTCAGTCGTGGTAATCGCGCCGCCTATCAGATTGGTTGTGCCTTCGGTGGTAAGGTCAAGACCACCATCCCCTGTGAAGATGCCTGACTGCTCACCCACGGCTTGATAGTCAGCATTGACATTGGTTTTGCCGCCATTGACCGATAGACTGGAGCCTACACCACCGCCTGCTATATCAATATCAGCGCTAAAAAGCCCATGTTCTTTTGGTCGCTGTCATAAGTTGCGGTGTCTTAGTTTGAGATACAAAAAAAGCTACAACACATTTTTTGTATTGTAGCTTTGATTAGATAATAAATCTCTTACTAGGTCTTGTAACCTCTATTCAAATCACATACTAGTTAAGAAAAACAATGTACACTAATCACAGCAATATTTTGCTCCGGATCTTCTTCTAAAGATACATCTAAACCGTTCGATACACTGAGTCCATATTTATTATCATTGTTTATTAATAAGAAACTCTCACCCGTTGAAGTTCTTTCAAGTTCACCGAATTCGGCAAGATCGATAACTTTATCTCCAAGACCATATTTTCCAAGTATTCTACCTTCATACTGATTATCATTATTTGTTTTAAATACATTGATGCAATCGAGTTTCTTTTCAGAGTTGAAAAAAAAATTCATAATAATGTCAGTATTTCCATATTCTTGGTCGATTTTACTAAAAACTTCTAAATAATCACCGTTATCTTGAAAATAATAATTTTTGTCAAGTGTTTCTAATGATCTTCTTACATCATCATAGTCCTGATTTAAAATAGTAAAACCGGCAATACTTTCGCCTGGTATTATATCAGCGCTAAAATCTACTTCATGTGCACCCACTACTGTATACTCCATGTTTTTTTGTCAAAATTATAAATTATCCTTTGACCTTCTCGATTAAAGTAAGTTGTGTTTTTCGATAATTTATTATCGGGAAGGTAATGATTTGAAGTATCGATAAACTTAAACATACGTCCATCTTTATATGTTATTTTTCGATACTCACCTCTATGTGTAGATTTTGGATTAACTGGACTATATTGAACAGCCTGAACTGTTTCATGGTTACTTATATTATAGACTTCTGCATTACCTGATGCCCTTGATGCAGGCTTGGATGTATTATAACCATTAATTTCAAAGTAAGTCCTTAGTTCCTGAGAATCTAATTTAGCTAGAGTCTTTACATCATTTTTAAAATCAATATGCTTAGGAATATTAGCTTCTTTTGCAAGTTGTTCTCGATATACTTGAGGATTGTTATAACGTACCTCTGATACTGTCTTTTTAGCCACATTCGTACTTGATGTAGCATACTTGCTTGTAGTATTGACTGCCTTGTTAGCAGCTACACTATATCCTAATCCTCCTGTACCAAGTATATCGGCTGCTAATTGTATGTTTCTAGCACCTTTGTCCGTAAATCCCAAACCTTTTAAATTTTTAATCAAATCACCTGAGCTTTGTTGACTAAGCGGTTTACCGTAGTTATTAAACCCAGTCTTAATATGATCAAAAGAGCTGGTTGCACCTGCTGATCCCGCAATAGCAGCGGCATAGCAACCAAGTCCTGCTGTCTGTGCACAAGCGTATACAGTACCACCAATTGAACCTACAACTCCAAAGCCGCCACCAGTAGCTTGTAGTATTGGCTTAAGCTGAGTATTTAAAACACTTTGATCTGCTTTGTTTAATTTAAAATTTTCACTATCAAGATAGGTGATTATTAGTTCAGGATTGCTTTTAAGCTTGGCTAACGTTTGACCTCTTAGATTCACATAATTTTTCTTAACATACGGATTTTCAACGAAGTTTAGCATTTTATCGATAACATCATTGCAGTCACCACCTGCAGATCTACATTTACCTTCAAAAGAGCTTTTCTGAATGTTGTATATCTTCTCTACTTCTTGTTTTGTTTTCTTACTTATATTTTTAAGATCTGCATAATAGTAATTATCTTCAACCGCAACTTTACTCGTTTCTGCTGCGTTAGCAGCATCACTGGCATTACCCGTCGTTGCTCCAATACCAGCACCCAAAGCACTAGTAATGGCGCTAATCGTATCTTTTTGTTCCGCAGTTAGTTTAGTAGGGTCACTGCTACCATAGAGAAACTTCGATAAAACTGGGGCTGTAGCCTCACCTGCCCCTGCCGAAACACCGCCAGTCACTGCATCATTACCAGTCACATAACTTACTGCAGCACCAAGAATACCATGAGCTAATATATGTCCCGCTTGCTGGCTGCCAGTAAGACTATCTCCTTGGGTCTCACTTTGTTCTTTATAGTATTGTCCAATTTGATTAGATACAAAAGGACTAGCTACTTTAGCGACATAGTCTGTCGCGCCATTACTATTTGGTCCATAGATCGCTCCAGAGATGGCATCAAACAATAATCCTTGGTTTTGTACTTTATCTGCTTGTTCGATAAGTTTATCGCGAGCAGTTGTATTACCTAGCTGTCCTTGTTCTTCTGCCTCATCCCTTAACTTCTTCTCTTTGGTGTTAATCTCAGTCTTGACTTTACGACGTTCTTGGTCAAAGGCTTGTGTAATCTGCGTCTGCGCTCCTAACTCCTCATTGACTTGACCAGCATCAAAGTTATTCTCAAGCTTACCCGCTAGGGCTTCACGGTTCTCAGTGGTGAATATGCCTTGTGGATCATTGTGACCACTGACACCACCTTTGGTAATACTGCTGTCACTATCGCTGTCTGTGCCATAACCAATACCGTTCATACTGGCTTGTGGTTTGTTATTGGTGCTACCAATACTGATACCTGCTTGGATGGCATCGCCGTCATAGCTGGCGGTGTTTTTAAGGTCGGTTGCGGTCACGCCTTGTTTAAAGACGATGTTGCTGTTGGCTTGGGCTTCTTTTGAGGTGACAAACACGCCACCTTTGAAGGTGCCTTTGCCTTGGGTGATAAGGTCGGCTTCGTTGGCGAAAATACCAGATTGCTCCCCAACTGCTTTGTAGTCAGAGTTAAGATTGGTTTTGCCACCATTGACCGATAGGCTAGAACCTGTACCTTTGGCAAGATCAAGATCTGCACTAAAGCCCATGTTCTTTTGGTCGCTGTCATAAGTAGCGGTGTCTTGTAGCGATTCGATGGTCATGTCGCCGCCGATAACGCCTTGAATCTTATCTGTATTCAGTACACCACCTTTGATGTTTAGATCATTACCAATATCAAGGGTAGTGTTGCCACCGACATTGATTTGACTGTTGGCATAGGTGGTGCTGTCACTGTTGGCATAGCCTTTGCCACGACTGGCACTGGCAGTGATACCTGCACTAGTGTTTTGACCAAAGCTGGCATAACCCCCAATGGCGGTACTTGAGCTTTGGTTATTACTACGGGTATTACTGTTTTGCGCTACACCATTGACGTTTAAGTCATTGTCCGCTTGGAACAGCGCGTCATTGCTGACGGTTAGATTACTGCCATTGATATTGATATTACTATCAGCACCTGCCCCTGTGGCGATCAGGGCAAGGTTATTGGTGTCGATATTTGAGCCTTGATTGACCTCGGTGACGCTTGAGCTGTTTGATTGAGTCTTTGAAGTACCCCAAGTGGCTTGGATGCGGGTGTTGCCCACACCTTTTAGATTACCACCTTGTAACGCCGTTAGGGCATCCGATCCTTGCTTAGCGAGTGCTTTTGTCTTTAGCGTGGCGGCGATGCCAGCCATGCCTTTCATGCGAGTGCTTTGGGTATTACCACCCGCATCTATAAGGCTGTCGATGGCTTTGGCATTGTCAACCAGACTGTTAGAGACGGAGACGGTCAGACCGCTTTGTTTAAAGCGCTGTTCATTTTGTTGACTACTGGTTTCTATGACGTTATCGATATCAATGTCTTGGGCGCGTACGACGACGTTGCTTTCGGTATGGAAGAGCTCAGTCTCATAGTTAAAAATATAGTATATATAATGATATGCACTGTAAGCTTAACTTAATATGATAAAATCAATCATCGTTAGACTTAAACAATGGGTTTTCTTCAAAAAATGGCAAAGATTCTTCATAATTGTAACTGCCAGCTTGCCATAAGATTCGCATAATATGATTAAATCTATCCAAACAGTACTCAACTTCTTCTTCATTATATCTATCTAAATCGCAAGTATTATTTGGGTTTCTGTGAAACTCAATTAGGAGGTTGATCCTTAGTCCTAAGAAGTATATGTTTTTTGATAACTCCATATATTATCTTCTTCTAAAGAAAAATAGAAAGATTGCTCTCCCCAAAAGTAGTGTTTGTAATTTTCTAAAGACATAGTACTAATTCCTTATTGGCATAATCATAAATACAAAACGAAAATGGTATAACATAAAAAATATAGATAGTATCTAAGATACAGGGTATTACAAAAGAGGGTTTCCGTTAACTATATAATCATTAGTATTAAAAGGTATTTTCCCCCATAGTATTCTCATAATGTGGTTAAATCTATCACGACAATAATCAACCTTCTCCTCATCAAAATCCTTGATGCTATAAAAATCCGAGGAGTCTTTGTGGCTTTCAATCAAGTTGTTTATGTTAGAGCTCAAATAGTGAAGGTTTGCTGCTAATTCTCTATGTAAAAAACCATCTCCTTCTAAGCTTCGACATAATTTAATCAAAAAATATTCTAACTTCCAATACTTATCGAAACACCAAACGCCATTTTCTTCTAAAGAATAGTTGAAAGAATCTTCATCCCAAAATATATGATTGCACTCTGCATATGTCTTAATAACCATTTTTAATCTCCTATTTTTTTCATATTTGCATCAAAAGTACCATTTCTAGTATTTTTGCTACCCACCTTTTCTATTGAATCAGCTTGTTTCCAGACTCCTCCATTATGTGCACCATTCCCATCGCCACTACCAATATCACGCGATATAACTTTTCCTGTTTTTGGGTTTATAAAAACAGCTGGTCTATTCCTACCTCCTGTCTGCTTTTTTGTATAACCCAATTTTTTAGCTGCTTCGAATGCCTCTGCATCAGTTTGATAGTATATCTGTCCTTTTGCAGCTCTAGCGCCATCACGATTGGGATTTGTACTATTTGGATCTTTTGGTGGTGGTTTAGCAGTTACGTTTTTCGGTGGTGGAGAAGTAGGAGGATAAACTTTGGGGTTATACCAGCGTCCGTCAGTACCTTTGTAAGCTGTAACTCTTTTGCCATTAGCATCTACAAATGTAACTAGTTTTCTTCCATCGGATGTCGTTTTACCATTGTACGTGGCACTATCTGGTAGAGAACTCCAACAGTCATTATGTACCCAAACCCCATACGTACTATCATTACCTGTGACAAAGTATGTATGATCGTTATCTACAGTTAAATTATACGCAGATAATGGCTCATCCGTTTGTCTTACACTTTGAACGACTTGCCACTGACCATCTTCTGATAATAGCTGATAACCTGCTTTTAGATTACTAGCGTCTATCCATTGTGCATTATCAATATTGCCTCGATAATTATGTCCTTCTGATGATTCTGGTCGTTGAGCACTTGTATTGACTTGGGTAAAGAAAGGGTGAATCTTGTTGGATACGATAGTTTGCGTATTACCATTGCTGTCCTTAATATTAATATATACGGTAGCATTGTAAGCATTATTATAATGATCCGATACGCTTTGATAGCTTAATTTTCCAGTTATTTCATTCTTAGACAGCACCATATTACCAATCTGAACTTCAGAAATAGGTCTATAGCCCGCAATCGTCTTAACCAACATATCTCCTCGAAATGAACAAGTATTATTAGATTTGTTGGTAGGCTGTTTAGATGTTTTATTAGCTTTTTGTCCAACACCGAACCCACCCACTACCGGAATATCTAAAGCGAGAAGCTGGGTAATTTCATCTTTACTCAGCGCATTAGCTAATGCTTTTCCTGTCAGTCCTTTTTCACTCACTAAGTAGTTATGTCTAGCTAGTGCGAGCGCTTGATCTAGATTTTGTGAATAACCAAGAACACCTAATGGGCTCCAATGGTTTGTTTCCAGACTTGCTATTGCACCTTTTTCACCATCTACTGCTTTTGCAAACTTATTCGCTAAGTTATCGTTAAGCATTTGGACTTCAGCTAAACTCAGGTCACCCTCTTTAACCATTTTTAGTACTATTTCACCAAATTGTTTACTGGCTTTTTGGTAGAGAGCTTCAACGCTTTCTCGGCAACTACTACTGTTACAAGATTCGTAATTCTTTAAGAATGCAGTTAGTTCAGGCGCTCTACGCTTTTCCAATTTATTATAAAGCTGCTTCTCTTTAGCAGTAAGTTTGTCATAAGCTTGTGGTACAAGCATTTGATTGTTCTCAACCGCAACCTTACTTGTCTCAGCAGCATTAGCTGCATCATTTGCATTACCTGTAGTTGCACCGATAGTCAGACCGACTGCACTAGTAATAGCACTGATGGTATCTTTTTGCTCAGCAGTTAGGTTGGCAGGATCACTACTACCATAGAGAAACTTCGATAAAACGGGAGCCGTAGCCTCACCTGCTCCTGCCGAAATACCGCCCGTCACTGCATTATTACCAGTCGCATAGCTTACAGCAGCACCAAGAATGCTATGAGCTAATATATGTCCCGCTTGCTGGCTGCCAGTAAGACTATCTCCTTGGGTCTCACTTTGTTCTTTATAGTATTGTCCAATTTGATTAGATACAAAAGGACTAGCTACTTTAGCGACATAGCCTGTCGCGCCGTTTGAATTTGGTCCATAGATAGCGCCAGAGATAGCATCAAACAATAAGCCTTGGTTTTGTACTTTGTCTGCTTGTTCGATAAGTTTATCGCGAGCAGTTGTATTACCTAGCTGTCCTTGTTCTTCTGCCTCATCCCTTAACTTCTTCTCCTTGGCATTAATCTCATTCTTGACTTTACGACGTTCTTGGTCAAAGGCTTGGGTAATCTGCGTCTGCGCGCCCAGCTCCTCATTCACCCGACCAGCATCAAAGCTATTCTCAAGGATGCCTGCATACTCTGCGCGGTTGTCCGTGGTGATATCTTCATTACCTGCAATACCCGTAATACCAGCGCGAGTGACACTGCTATCACTGTCACTATCGCTGCCATAACCTAAGCCGTTCATACTGGCTTGCGGTTTATTATCCGTTTGACCGATGCTCACACCCACTTGGATGGCATCACCGTCATAGCTGGTGGTATTCTTGATGTCTTGCGTCGTGATGCCACCAAGACTCTCATAGTTATTACGTCCTGCGTCACGAGCGGCTTCGGTGGTAGTGATCGCCCCGCCTATGAGCGTGGTTTTACCATCAGCGGTAAGATCAAGACCACCATCTCCGGTAAAGAGTCCTGACTGCTCGCCAACGGCTTTGTAGTCAGCATTGACATTAGTCTTGCCACCATTGACCGATAGGCTAGAGCCTGTACCTTTGGCAAGATCAAGGTCAGCACTAAAGCCCATGTTCTTTTGGTCGCTGTCATAAGTAGCGGTGTCTTGTAGCGATTCGATAGTGGTGTTACCACCGATAGTGCCCTGTGCTCTATTCGTGTTAATCACGCCGCCTTTGATACTTAAGTCGTTACCAATGTCAAGGATTGTGGTGCCACCAACGTTGATTTGGCTGTTGGCATAGAAAAGGCTACGATTCTTTATGAATCGTAGCCTTTGATTAGCCTGAGTTTATTTTTTCAAGTGTCTAAAAATATCAATGAACGGCTATCTTATAATTCTAAATATCTAAGTATTTAGTCATATCAATTACAGGTTCACAGTAAGCGAATTCAGAATCTTCAGAAAATTCTTCGGCGTCGAAAACTATACTTTTAATTTTACTATCTATTTTCCATGCTATAAAATAGCCAATAGGATTATCAGGAATGTCAATTTGAACATATATTTTTGAATCTAAATTGATAGAAATCATATGAAGCCATAGTAAAAATTCAGCTCTTGACAGATCTACATTTTTAGAAAAATCAATGCTTGAGCGAATCTTTATATCTTTGTATATATCAATATCCGAAATATTCCAAAAAATACTAGCTTTTTCATCATCTCCTTCGAGGTTTGAAAATAATTCAGAATTAATTACTATAGCAACTTTCAAATCATTAAACTTATCTAAAAATAATTTAATAAGCTTCTCAAAGTTGACTTCTTTTTCAAAATCAATATTTAAATATTTCATATTTATCTCAAGTTAGTTAGATTGTAAATTCTTACAGCTTCTTTAAAGTCATTAGGGTTAAAAGCATCGCTTCTAGACATATTAGATCGAGTTTTATCTATGTTTCCTTTGTCTCTCATAATTTGTTTTAAGTTGTGATACTCTCCTCTGCTCAACGTAAAAATCTCATTAGCATTATTAGAGCTGACTGGAATCAACTGATTGCCTCCATCTCCATGTCTTGTATATGTTCTACCATTGACTTCAATTTTTAAATCGCTAACTGGCGTTCCTAAACCATTCTTAATATCTTTTATATCTTTAGCTACATCAACCACATTGTTGTTGACTATTGTGTTCACATCTTTAGGCGACTGGTGCTTCACTTGTGTCAAATAATGCCTTTTATGTGGCACAGTAACCTTATCAATTTTATCAGCCCATTTTTTTGCTAACTGTTCAGATGCTGCTCTAGCTGCTTTCCATGTTTTATATGTGCCAACAGCTTTACCAGCATACTTTACAGCGTAACCACCTGCTGCACCACCTACAGATGATATGGCAATTCCAGTTACAGCTGACTTAGCAGCGGATTCTATTTCACTATTAGTCGCAAGCCTCAACTCACTACTAGAGGCGCAAGAATGATTGCTAGTCGGTAAACACCAAATCAGATCTCCATCTTTATTTTTCATTAATTTTGAATTTTTTAGATAACTAGGCAAAGCATCTAATAACTCTTCCATTCTTTCATTCATCTTCCGAGTATCTTCAGCCAACTGTTTATTAGTCTTATTTCTATCACCACCCATATGGTTGTCTTCAACCGCAACCTTACTTGTTTCAGCTGCATTGGCTGCGTTACTCGCACTGCCAGTAGTAGCACCAATACCTAGACCTAAAGCGCTAGTAATACTACTAAGGGTATCTTTTTGCTCGGCAGTTAATTCATCAGGATTTTTAGTGTCAAATAAGAAGTCAGATATAATAGGTGCTGTAGCTTCTCCAGCACTCGCTGAAACGCCTCCAGTCAATGCATCGTTACCTGTTGCATAACTAACAGCAGCACCTAATATACCTTGAGCTAAAATATGAGCTGCACTACCTTGTTCTGATCGATTGCCACCATCTATACTATTAACGACTTCATTTGCTTTAAAATAAGTCCCAATCTGGCTAGCGACAAAGGGACTTGTAACTTTAGCAACATAACCTGTAGCGCCATTACTATTCGGGCCATAGATAGCACCAGAGATGGCATCAAACAATAATCCTTGGTTTTGTATTTTATCTGCTTGTTCGATAAGTGTATCTCTAGCAGCTGTATTGCCTAACTTATCTTGCTCCTCAGCGGCATCCCTTAACTTCTGCTCTTTCTTATTAATCTCCGTCTTAACCTTACGACGCTCTTGATCAAAGGCTTGGGTGATCTCTACCTGCGCCCCAAGCTCTTCATTCACTTGATTGGCATCAAAGTTATTCTCAAGGATGCCTGCATACTCGGCGCGGTTGTCTGTCGTGATATCTTGACTGCCTGCAATACCCGTAATACCAGCGCGCGTGACACTGCTATCACTGTCACTATCTGTGCCATAGCCTATACCATTACTATTGGCCTGTGGCTTGTTCTCAGTCATACCCAAACTAACACCGACTTGGATGGCATCACCGTCATAGCTGGTGGTGTTCTTGATGTCTTTCGTCTCTATACCGCCAAGACTCTCATAGTTATTACGTCCTGCGTCACGAGCGGCTTCGGTGGTGGTAATCGCTCCGCCTATGAGCGTCGTTTTACCTTTAGCAGTGAGGTCAAGACCACCATCACCTGTGAAGATGCCTGACTGTTCACCGACTGCTTGATAGTCTGCATTTAAGTCAGTCTTGCCTCCATTAACCGAGAGGCTAGAGCCTGCGCCACCGCCTGCTATGTCAAGGTCAGCGCTAAAGCCCATGTTTTTTTGTTTGCTATCATAAGTGGCCGTATCCTGTAGCGATTCGATGGTCATGTCGCCACCGATAGCGCCTCGGGCACGATCTGTGTTAATGACCCCGCCTTTAATGTTGACGTCATTACCGATATCAAAGGTGGTGGTGTCACCAACATTGATTTGACTGTTGGCATAGGTGGTGCTGTCA
>NZ_JBQSXG010000050.1:0-22600 GCF_052378005.1 Psychrobacter sp. AOP31-B2-9 | reverse complement strand
GGAGACCTTCCTAAATTTTGTGTAAGTATTTAATCTAAACGTCAGTTACACAGAATCTGGGATGGTCTCGTATATTTATAAAATAAAAAACTGAAAATATTTTAGCTTGGGGCTTTTTAATATTTGAGGCTATATGCAATACAGGGTATCAGTAGTTAATCATCACGATCAACGTCGCTTACCTGACTGCGAGTAATCTTACCAGTCATGCTGTCGACAACAACTTTATGAATCTGATTGCCTTTACCAATTTCAACTTCGTAGACAGGCTTGCCAAAATCTATATCGAATTCTACTTCCAGCACTTTCCCTTTCAGCGTTTGGTTTGCTTTTTTTATGGCTTGAGACAAACTCACTTTTGCTTGTTTCATGGCCTTATATTCTGCCAAGTCTTCTTTGTCTAAACGCTCTGTTTCCCATTTCGTGATCTTGCCTGTATTGGCATTCACGCTGACTTCTTGTTCATTATTGTTGGTAATGATGTTGATATCATAATGGCTATTTTCGTTACGATATTCTTGATCAAAGTCTGCACTGATGATATCGCCTTTTACCGCTTTATTAGCAAGGGCCATCGCCTGCTCTAAACTGATTTTACTCTGTGACACTGCCGTTACCTCATTCATAGCAGGGGCTGCTTGACTGGCTGAAACAGAGGCTATGCTGAAGCTTACGACACTCAGTGCCATTACAAGAGATTTCTTCAATGTTGATAGTTTTTTCATAATAAAACCCTAAAATGCGTTAGTTTTTCTGCAGACTGTTTGTTAATTAGAATAAGAGATTCATTTAAAGATAAATAATGACATACAGTTAATCGCTATGTCTAAGTGATTTATGCTGAAAAATGTAACGGGTGTTATAACAAATAACGTTCGATAGAAGAATTCGATTTCATTGGTTCCCTGGGTATGCCTATTGTGAACCAATCAGGCTCATTCACTGGTTCGGTTCCCTAGTGAGGACTTGAATCTTCGGCTGTAGGCTACTGATGCCAAAGTTTTAACTCATTGACAGTCTATATGACTACGGACAATCTTTATGGAAACACTTAATACTGAAAACCTTACTTTAGACATTATCCCAGCATCATTTAATCTTGTATTGCGAAGGCTACTTGAGCCAGCAGGGTATGCAGTTGAAAACGTTGAGCCTGAAATGGAAAGTACGGAATACGGGGCGCTTAAATTTACACTTAATGGTCAAAGGGTACTTTATCGACAAGCGAAAACCACACCAAAAAAGATTGGTCAATTTGTGACAATATGGAAGCGTGAACACCCTAACAGTGAAATTGCACCAATTGACCTGAAGGATGGGGTGGATTGGGTGATTATAGCTGCCAACGAGGGTGCTAATTTCGGAGTTTTCGTTTTCAGTGCACAACTTCTTGCTAAAAAAGGCGTATTTTCTGAAGAAGCAAAGGCTGGTAAGAGAGCAATTAGAGTATATGCACCTTGGACAACCCCAACGGCTGTACAAGCTAAACGAACAAAAAATTGGCAGACGGAGTGTTTTCTTGATTTTGAGGATAGCGATGCCATTTTAGAGTCTTTTACTAGAATGCTGGGTTAATAGTAAGAGGTATTCCAAGCCCTTGAACTGTCAAAATTTAACAAGCGATCAGAGGTATACCCCAACGGAACCATCCAAACAGACCGTTTAAACGATAAACAGGCTACCTAAAATAGACTGATATTAGCGAACTACTTATAGCAAGGGGTGGCGTAAACAACACTATCAATACAATACTAAAAGCCAATACCATTACTTAGGTCATTGAACCGCCGATAAGTTAAAACTCCTCGAGCAATTACTGAAAGCTATCTACTAGATTTTCACTAATTGTCGTCTTGATGACTAGCTTTTCAGGTATCTCTACTGCTTCACCTGTCTTAGGGTTTCTACCTAAACGACTCTTGCGCTTAACCTTTTGAAAATTTGCAAACCCTACTAACTTCAATCTTTCATTTTCTTCGAGGTTAGCTAAAGAGTCGGCTAAAACATCCAAAACTGAGTTTAGTACAACCCTTGCCTCATCTTGATTCACATTTAATTTTGGTGCCAACTCGCTAATGATATCTTGCTTATTCATACTTACCTCTCGTTGTTATTAGAATCATTTTGACTTCATTCCCTTGGTTTGGTGAGGAGATGCCGTAAATGTTAGGTCTCGCGGGGGAGTTTCCCAAACTCTGTGTCACTGCTGCTTACCCCCGATCCATACTTACACAGAATCTGGGATGGGCTCTCGATATTAGTAATACGAATAATAGGCAGCCCAGTTTCTTTGAACAAACTACTTTTAAATGCAAAACCATTTTTGAAATCACACACTTCTCCTAAAGGCTTCCACTCAACCTCAACCCCATCAAGTAGCTTTTCCATATAACCTAACTGACTCATGCCTCAATCTCCGCAACGATTTTATCGATATCAGCACGCAGCTTATCAATCTTAGCGACTGTCGTTTCAAGTTCGCTATTTAAAGTTTTAATATCAATAACCTCACGCGTATCTTCTGCTTCTACGTAAGCACTTACCGATAAGTTATAGTCATTTTTAGCAATATCGCTGTTATCAACGCTTGCAGACAAATAATCCGTATCTTCTTTAGTATCAAACAACGTCATGATCTGCTCGATATGCGCATCGGTTAGCACATTGGTATTGGTCTCTGACTTAAAAAGCTTACTGGCATCAATAAACTGCGTCTTACCCTCTGTTTTGTGCTTGGATAGCACTAAGATATTAACCGAGATACTGGTTCCAAAGAATAAGTTGGGTGCTAAGGAGATCACCGTCTCTACATAGTTATTATCTACCAAATACTGCCGAATCTTTTGTTCAGCACCGCCGCGATAGAATATCCCAGGGAAGCAGACAATAGCGGCGCGGCCCTTACTCGATAAATAGTTCAATGCATGCAGCACAAAAGCAAAGTCCGCCTTTGATTTAGGAGCCAATACCCCCGCTGGTGCAAAACGCTCATCATTAATTAAGGTCGGATCATCACTACCAATCCACTTCACTGAATACGGCGGATTCGAGACAATCGCATCAAAGGGTCTATCCTCCCCAAAATGCGGATCTAGCAGTGTATTACCCAGCTTGATATTAAATTTGTCGTAGTTCACGTTATGTAAAAACATATTCATACGTGCAAGGTTATAGGTGGTGTGGTTAATCTCTTGACCAAAAAAACCCTCTTCAATGATGTGATTATCAAAGTGCTTTTTAGCTTGCAGCAATAAAGAGCCAGAGCCTGCAGCTGGATCGTAGATTTTGTTAACCGTCTCTTGTTTGTGCATCGCAATTTGAGCAATCAGTTTAGACACGCTTTGAGGGGTGAAGAACTCACCGCCTGATTTACCCGCATTGGCCGCATAGTTTGAGATCAGATACTCATAAGCATCGCCAAATAGATCAATCTCACTGTCCTCAAACTGATGCAGTTTAAGGCCCGCTACCCCTTTAAGTACCGCAGCTAAACGAGTGTTTTTATCCGCGACCGTATTACCTAATCGGTTACTGGTGGTATCAAAATCCGCAAACAGACCCTTAATATCAGGCTCAGACGGGTAGCCATTGGCCGAGCTTTCAATCTCTTTAAAGATAGCAGCCAAATCCGTATTTAAGTTCTCATTTCTATGCGCGTTGGCAGCCACATTAGCAAACAGCTGACTTGGGTATATGAAATAACCCTTGGTCTTAATCGCATCGTCTTTAATATCAACATTAATCACTTCATCAGGAAGTGCGGCATAATTAACGCTCTCATCACCCGCCTCAATATAACTAGAGAAGTTCTCACTGATAAAGCGGTAGAACAAAGTCCCCAACACATACTGTTTAAAATCCCACCCATCGACTGAACCACGAACCTCGTTTGCAATTTGCCAAATTTGTCGATGCAGTTCCGCACGTTGTTGGGTACTTGTCATGATAAAAAATCCTATAGGAATAATGATGGGGCTAGAAGCCCCTTATGTTTTGTGTAACTTAAATCGTTATTGAGTACGCTTTGATTAAGGGCAATATACCTTAGCACTGCTAACCGTTTTTGGTTCTATTATATGGTGCTGATATAGGAAACAGTGCTTGTTTTGCCATGGGCATTTTCTTTACAGCTTGCTTCTGCGTCTGTCTTAAGAAAACAAGCATCTGATGATACTAGTAAGGTGCACAGCGTTCGACGATATGTATAATTTTTTGAGTTTTTTATACATATCCTTTTTATAGGTATAGAAAAACGAATTTTTTATACCTATCGCTCAACCAATTTTTCCTCAATCATTTCAGTCAACAACTCAGTCACCGTTTTTCGGCTTTCAAGCGCGTACCGCTTGAGCGCAATGTGTTTATCTCCATCTAAATTAAAATTCACACGTACCGTCTTTTTGGGACTGTCCGTCACATCCGATAAAGCCAATTGATCCTTAACGTTCTTACTAGGACGACCTGCTGATAAACTCATGACTTACTCCTCACCAAAAAATATTTGAATCTCACTGACCAATGCGGTTATCTCTTGTAACGCATTGCTACTAGGCGATTCGGTATCAAATACTGTCTTACCAAGGGCAGCACTATTAGGATAAGCAACTCGCTGCATCACTCTGGTCTCTAATACCGGAAGATTATAATCAAGCAGCGCGGTTGCAACCTCTTTACCAATATTGGTATTTTGAATGGCGCGTGAGACGACAAAGGCTGCCTTTAGTTGGCCATCCATCATCTCAATACGCTGCTGCACTAAATCAACCAAATCGCTGGTTGCCCAGATATCATAGGGGCTCGGCTGCACTGGAATCAATATAAAATCAGCCGCTTTTATAGCAGAAATAGCCAGACTAGTAGCTTGCGGCGATCCATCGATCACCACATAATCTTTATCAGAGACGCTTTTTAAATCTTTATCAAGTGTTGGTCTGTCGAGCCCGATCACTGGTACCGGATTGTCTTCATCAACCGCTCTCCAGTCACGCGCACTGCCCTGCTGATCGCTATCTACTAGCAGAACACTATGGCCTTTCAACTGTAAGCCACGAGCCAGATGCGTTGCGATGGTAGTCTTGCCGCTGCCACCTTTTTGATTTAATACCGCGATTACTTTCATAAATACAGATCCCTGTAGCACGCATTAAGTATATAAGTATATAAGTATATAAGTATATAAGTATATAAGTATATAAGTATATAAGTATATAAGTATATAAGTATATAAGTATATAAGTAT
This sequence comes from Psychrobacter sp. AOP31-B2-9, assembly GCF_052378005.1. Classification (NCBI taxonomy): domain Bacteria; kingdom Pseudomonadati; phylum Pseudomonadota; class Gammaproteobacteria; order Moraxellales; family Moraxellaceae; genus Psychrobacter; species Psychrobacter sp. AOP31-B2-9. The sequence continues at coordinate 17,361 of NZ_JBQSXG010000050.1, read as the reverse complement.
ATAAGTATATAAGTATATAAGTATAACTAAAATGTACATCACATCACTACTAATAGCAATACTTCATAGTCAAAATAGCATCGTCTTTTCTAACTAGCGTCTATCCATTATGATAGACGTCCTGCATTAAAGACAGCATAATAAACTGCCTACTAATAGGTAAATTGCCGCTATTGAATATCAATTCGAGCTACTAAAACGAATACGTTAGCCACTCATATTCGTTATAATCCGCTCACCAATCAAAACCACTAATCGTTAATGAGGAAATCACTATGGTGAAGTGTCACTTATCGACCATCATGGGCGAAAGACGCCTTAAAATTGCCGATGTCGCAAGGGATACTGGCATCAATCGTGGCACCATTACTCGCATGTATCATGAAGAAGCCACCCGAGTTGACCTAGATGTCATCGAGTCTTTATGCACGTATCTTAGAATCAATGTTGGTGATTTATATGAAATCATAAATGAGAACAGCAGTGAGTCGCCTGAGTGAACACCTTCGCTCATAAGACATTATCACCTTTAAAAGTATAAAAAGACCTATAGAAGGTCATTTTCTCTTGCAATAGATTAAAATATAGGTATAATTTGACCTGTAGTAAGTCATTTTATCCATTATTTATACACAATAATCTACAGGAGAATACCAATGAATAACAATCTATCTCGGCTCAACAGCTGCGCTTGGTTTAGTGAACAGACTAAAGCTTTAGCCTCTCAGCTGTTATCAAATCTACAAGTACAGCAGGGCGTACAACTGGCATCATTACTTGGTGTTGACTCTATCCTTTATAATGATGAAGCGATTTATGTCTGGGTGCAACGACAGCTAGATGACGGTCTTATGATTGATGATTATACGTTAAGCACCCTTGAAACCGCCTTTATAGAGTTGGTCACAGCTCATACTGACCAAGCAGCATAATCGTTTTAGATTAAAAAGGCCTCTCTTATGACCGATAGAGCTTGATATTTATTGCCTTAATAGCCAGTTGTCACCATCTGGCTATTTTTTATTAGCCGATACCATATTTATTGTCACGCTTTTAACGATGATAATTTTGGTGACTGCCCTGATCAGAATAATCTGTCTCACCCAAAGAAAAATCTAGTGGACCCCTATCAGTCGTGCTCACGAATTTCTCCGGTTGGCCCTGTTCCGTAGCATCAACTTTTATTTCCACTTCCTCATTAATAGCTTTTTGACTCTTCTCTTTTTGTTGAATCTCAAATGAATCCTCTTCATCGCCTAAACCTATATCACCGCCTAAACTTTCAATCATGCTTTTGAATAAAAACTTATCAGATTTTCTCGTTAAGAAATCTGGAAAGTGAATAGCAAAGTATTCTCGAATCATCTGTTCATCGTCACCTTTAGTTGCCAATACCTGACCTAAAAATGCCCCCATTAGAATTTTTTGCTTGTTCAGTCGCTTATCTAACTTTACCTGCTGAATCTTAGTTTGGCGTTTCAACTCTTCTAACCGTTGACGCTCTTTCAGCTTATTAGAATCTTGTTTATCAAATATAGATTCAGGCGCTTTATTATTAGTAACTGACATAGTCTCTCTCCTTATAAATAATATATCATTAACCCTAGCAAGGACTTCACCATCATTCAATCACTTATGATATGCTTTAACACAACCACATCAGACATCCGATATATATTATTTTATTGTTTAATGGTTGCGTCCCCCTGACTAAGGGCGAAGCAACGACTCAAAATTTAATCTATCCACTTCGTTACTATCTTAATTTTGAATCCTTCTTCGTTGGGGAAACCCCAAACCCCGCACACCACAAAAGACGTGGTGTGCAAAAAACCCAACATTAGGTTCGCTTATTATGACAATGGTTCATATCAATACTAAAGCAATTTCTCGAAAAGCGGGACAGTCGGCAGTAGCATGCGCCGCCTATCGTGCTGGTGATATTCTTGATGATGTTAAATACGGTAAGACCCACGACTATAGTAAAAAGTCTGGCGTCATGAGTAGTGATATCATTTTGCCATTTGCGCTAAGAGCACTAGGTGTGAATGTCGATAGAGAGATGCTTTGGAATTTGGCTGAGGCAGCAGAGACTCGTTCGGACAGTCGAGTGGCGCGTGAGTGGCTGATTAATCTACCTTATGAGTTGTCTGAGCAAGATCGCCATTCACTGGCAATAGATTTTGCCCAAAAGCTGGTTGATGATATGGACGTGATTGCTGATGTTTGTATTCACCGTCCAGTGATGAAGCTGCCTTTTGATCCTTACGCTAAACCCAGCTCTAAGCGTTTACGCGAAGGGGAGAAAAATCCTGATCCGCGCAATTTTCACGCGCATATTTTAGTCACCACTCGAGCGCCCATCGTTGGGCCCAATAAAACCTTGGCATTTGACCCAAACCTTAAGACCCCGTTTGAGTGGTCTAATAAAAAACGTAAGGCGCATGGTCTGCCGTCATCAATGAAAGAAATTAAGCGTATCCGTGGGATGTGGGTAGATACCGCCAACAAGGTGTTAGCACAACATAATCTACCATTGATGGATGCACGCAGTTATAAAGATCAGAGGCTTGATCAGCAGCCCACCATCAAAATGGGCGTTCATGCAACGGCAATGGAGCGCCGAGGCATCATGACCGAAAAAGGCAATACCAACCGAGCAATCAAAGCACGCAACAAACTGGTTGCTGAGAACCATATCAAACAGGAGGCAGACCATGAGCGACGAATCAAACAACTTAGAGACGGACTTACTCGGGCAACTGAGCAAAATGCAAGACTACATAGACTCATTGGAGGCACAAAACAGCGAGTTGACCTCACAAAACAACTTATTGAAAGCTCAGAACACGACATTGCGTACTGCACAGAACAATCTAACAGAACAGCAGATCGAGTTGACGACACAAACCGATGCATTGAAGACGCAAAACGAGGCGTTGCTTGGGCAGCTGAGCGATGCGAAAACCTACCAAAGTGGATTAATGGAACAGACCGAAGAAGCCAAAAAGCACAACAACGCATTGATCTCTCAAAACAGTGGATTAGTGCAAACTCAAAAAGAGCTGCAAACAGCGAATCAGTCGCTCAGGGCATCCATCAAGGCATTGCAGAGCGAGCAAAACCAGTCCCCAACCCCTTCGATGACGACGCACGACGAGCAAGAGCTGCTCGACTTGATCGACAGCAAAGACAAATTGATCGAGACACTCGAGCAAACCGTTATGAAGATGAGAGAATCTTTGAGTATGTTGAACGTATGAAGCTGCATCTGGCGATGCGCTTACTACAACGTCATCATGAGTCGATGACAATCAGATGGGCACAAGGAGAAACCGCAGAGAACACGCCTGATAAATTTGATCAGCGACAAGTAGCCGTACTCAGCGAGTTTGCAAAGCACCATGGTATTGAGAGCCATGATAAAGCAGTGGAATTTACAGCGCACTTACGCCAAGTGGCCAAACGTTTTGATCACACGCTGGTTGAGAACAACAAATCCATCATCAAGCTGTTGCGTGATCCTAACGCTGAACGTGAGCAGTATCTGGCACTGATTCAGCATTTTACAGATTTCAGAGACAATATCGATCAAAAACGAGCGGCATTGAATACCAGTAACATCGACGAGCTGGGCGGTAGCGCAGGAGAGGTAGGGAGAATGACTCGGGACACCATGTCATCGTTCAGCTATATAGAAGAATTAACGGATTACATCAATCAGGATAACTACCCAACTGAGGCAAGAGGGCTTGCCAAAGAACATTTAGCAGATACCTTAAATGAAACCTGTGAGCAACTCAAACTTGCATTGCGTGATGTCAACTCCTTACCAACAACCCAGCGTAAAACCTACTCAGAGGCTCTTAAAGCCACTTTAGAGACGTTTACTGAGCAATATGGCAAAGAGCTGTCTGAAAGCCAACACAGAGCACTACAGGGTGGTTTAGAGACCTATCAGTATCAAGTGAGTAGAACTAATACACCTAGGCGAGGATTTAGTCCTTAATCTAGTCCTCAAAAAAACCGCTACTGAGGAAAAATTTGCTTAGGCAAGATACGTTGTTTAAGTGATGATTTTTTACTTATCCACAAAAAAATTTATTACCCGCTTCTTTAAGGGTTTTTATTTGATCCTGTTTACTCCTGTTTACTCCTGTTTAAGAGCATTTTTTCACCTTTAAAATCAATAGGTTACAAAGAGAAAAAACAGTAAATGAGCAGAAAAAACAGTAAATGAGCAGAAAAAACAGTAAATGAGCAGAAAAAACAGTAAATGAGCAGAAAAAACAGTTATATAATAAATACTGTTTATTTAACTGTTTTTAGTGCTAATATAGCTTGAACGTTTTAAAAAAAACAGTAAATGAGCAGGATTAAAAATGGAAAATAATTTAGTTGTTCAATCAAACGAGCTGATTTTAGCAACATACACAATGCAAAAAACAGACAAAGAGCTAATGCTTGCGTGTATTAGTCAGATAGACAGTAGACCTGACGCACCAGAAGTAACAAAACAGACTGAATTTAAAGTGTCTGTAGATGATATAAAGTCACTGTTCTTTGGTAAGAAGTCTAAAAACGAGCAAAACGTCTATCGTGATATGGAAAACGCAAGTAAGCGTTTGTATGACGTTGATATTGTAATGAGCTTGCCCGAAAACAAAATACTTCAAACAAGACTTATCAGTAGTATTGTCTATGACCCGGATAACGGAGAAGTTTTTTTATCTTTTGCAGAAAAGATTTTGCCTTATTTGACACAGCTAAGAGCTAATTTTACTAAGTATAAGTTGCTTGAAATCGGCGAGTTATCAAGTATCCACTCAATACGTTTATATGAATTGGTCGTTATGTGGGTTAATCAGTTTCAGTACAGCAAAGAGTTTACACTTGAAGAATTTAAGTATGTAATGAATGTCAAAGGTAAATACAAGCAGTTCGGTCATTTGCGACAATTTGTTATTGAAACAGCTATCAACGACATTAACGAGAATACAAACTATAGTGTTAGCGTGGAGTATCAAAAGAAATCGAGAGGTAAGGGATTTAGAGGCTTAAAGCTGAGTTTTCATAAAAAAACATTAGACAAGCTAACGGGTGCAGACGGTGCATTATCGCAAGCAGCTATCCAGTCGATTGTTGATAACGTGCAGTTTATGAATGACTATAACAACCATCCAAGCCTAAGTTATGACGGCAAAATGCAGACTGAGGCATTTAAGCGTGAAATGATTAATATCATACAACGAGAGCCTGAAAGCTTTAACAAGCCCAATAAGGGTTTAGAGAGCTATCTACCAAAGGTTAAACACTAATATTTTGTCTAACATCAATTATAGTTAAAAGAACCATCGTTTTTTCTGAGACCATCCCAGATTCTGTGTAACTGACGTTTAGATTAAATACTTACACAAAATTTAGGAAGGTCTCGTAAATTGACCATAGCGTTTTGAGCTACTGATCAGTTTTATAAGTGATTGGTCGCTCATATTATCATCTCAAATCCGTCAGTTCTTGAGCTTTTTTCCTATTATTTAATATAAAAACATATTTTTTACTTTTAAAGATTTTTAAAGACTTTTAGGACGCTCTCAGACCTTACCAATTAAGGGCTTCAAGATCTATAAAGCTACAATCAGCTAGGTTAATGCTACAATCAGCTAGGTTAATGCTACAATCAGCTAGGTTAAAAGCTACAATCAGCAGGTATCATGCTACAATTAGATAGATTTGAGCATTAAGGCGTAGATATGACTAACCAAGTTGGTTTATATGAGAAGAAATACCCTGCAAATTGGGTTGTTATGCAAAATCGTATTCTACAAGCGTTTTATGAAATGACACTTGATGAAAAACGGTTGCTGTTGCTTGCTAGTTCAGTAGTGCGTTTGATAGATGCCACTGAAAAAGACACTATAGAGATAACCGCGAAAGCATTTGCAGAGGCTTGCAACATTCAAGTGGATTCTGCTTATACTCAATTAAAAGATGCTAGTGAAGCGATGATGAAGCGATTTTTTAGCTATAGAAATGAACGCGGTAGCCGTGTCAATGTACAGTGGGTCATCAGATCAATATATGAAGATGGCTATGTGTCTCTATGTTTTACAGATGAAGTGCTACTGATGTTGAAGGTTTTTGATGAAAATAATCCATTCACTAAATATAAAAAAGAAGATGTACTTAAACTGAAGGGTGAATATTCAATAGATATATACCATCTGGCCAAAAAACATGAGGCAATGAGCTCGTGGACAATGTCACTTGAAGAAATTAGAGAGGAGCTAGCTCTTTCTAAATCTTACGAACGTATTAACAACCTAAAAAGTCGAGTCATCAACCCAAGCGTTGAAGAAATAACAGAAAAGTCAGATATTAAAATCACCTATGAAAACGTCAAACGTGGTCGTACCGTCACAGGACTAAAATTTAATGTCAAAGCTAAGCCCACCAAGAAAAAAAGTCTGGAGGACTTAAATCAGAATAATGAGAATAGAGATATACCATCCTTAACCGTCAAACAGATCGACCGTTTTGCGCCTCTATTGGCTAACTATGCCCCATTTGGTAGCTATGCGCCTTCAGGAAAAAGTACCCAAGAAGTGATCAGCTGGTTACACACTCAATTAAGAGATGAAGCTTTTTTAAAGACCCATAAAAAGCATTTGCTGGCGGTAGGTTATACGTTCCCTAAGCAAAAATCATAGCAAAGAAAAAAGAGTGATTAATCTGGTACTGTCTATACAAATGGTTTATATTATATGTACACAGATAAGCCATTTGTAATGCCATGACGACAACTAATTATAATATCAGGCTCGATCAAGAGCTAAAAGAAAATGCTTTTGCCGTGTTTGAAAGCTATGGTCTAACGCCGTCTCAAGCGATTAAATTGTTCTTGACCCAAGTGGCGCAAACCAATCAAGTACCGCTATCTTTTGAATACCAGAAAGTATCAGCTGTCAGTCAAGATGAATTGCTAATCTATAAAGAGCATACTGACAGAGAGAACAGATAAGTATTAGATTTGAATGGGATGAACAAAAAAAACACCAATCAGCGTAAGCACCGTTTATTATTTGAGGCAGCCGCCCGAGTTTTTCTAGACCTTTTATGCCTGCGTCAGCAAGACAGGTATTAAAATGATGAAAAGCAGTGGCAAGCGCTGGGTACAGTAGACGGTACCGCCGTCCTATTGGTAGCCCATACGCAAACAGAAATAGATAATGGTGAGGTTATACGCATTATCTCAGCTAGACGTGTCAAAAAAATTAAAGGGAGCCAGTGTGAACAAAGTTAGCTATCAAATAGACGAGCTACCACCACTAACGGCAAAGCAACAAGCAGACTTAGAATATTTAGCAACGCTTAGTGATGACAATATTGATTTATCAGATATTCCAGAAGTTACGGGTTGGTCAAACGCTATCCGTGGCAGTATTAAGCCGCAAGCGTTCTCTGCTGAGGCGAGTGTCATCAACCCAAGTATCATTGCCAAGTCTAAGGATAGAGCCAAGCAAACAGGTGGTGACTATCAATAAATGATCAATAATGCGCTAGAAGAATACTTAGCGGATCACTAGCCTTAATTTAATGACTGAGACCTCAAGATCACTTGAGGTTTTTTTATATCTTGCATTGTAGTATGTTGTAAAATGTATTATACTATATACATATAATACAAAAACTACATATTTACTCATACAACATTATTAAGGACAATGATTATGGCCATTACTACAGAGCAGATTCATGCCACTGCCGACCAACTACAAGAACAAGGTATTAAGCCCACTCTAGCCGAAGTACGTAAAGCGCTAGGCGGCGGCTCATTCACGACCATCAGTGAGGCGATGAAGTCTTGGCGTCAGGATAACCAAGAAGAAGAGCAGCTAAGACAGGTTGAGTTACCAAGTGGAATCACTGAGCGCTTACAAACGCTTGGTGCGGATATGTGGCAGACGGCCATTGATATCGCCAATGATCGTCTAGTTAAAGAGCGTGAGGCGTTAGAGGGTATTAAGGCCAAGGCACAAGCTGAGACAGACGAGGCACAAGAGGCGGTTAAGACGCTAGAGAGTGAACAAGCTAATTTGTTGCTAGAGCTCGATGAGGTCACAGCAACTGCAGAGGCAGCGGCAATCACTTCGGCTCAGATTACTGCTGAACGTGACACGCTGATACAGACACTCAGTGATACTCAGCACGCGCTTGAGCTTGAACGAGCTAAGACAGATGCAGCCCAAGCTCAACTTGCAGATCTGCGCCATACCCTTGATCAGCAGTCAAAAGAGTTAAATGCCAACCTATCAAAAGTGGCCACGCTTGAAGCCACTGCTAGTAGCGATAAAGCAGAAATTGCACGTCTACAAACAGAACTGACAGTGACTAAGGGTGAGCTAAAGACAGTCACTACGGAACGCAATGAGATGGCGACTGACACAGCAGAGGTTAAAGGGGAGTTAAAGGCCATAATCGCTGAGCGTAACAAACTATAGTAAATCTTATATAAAATCGATACAATAGCTATCATAAACTCATTTAACAGCATCAACCATGACTTATTCAATCGACTTTCGCAAGCAAGTATTACGTAGCGTTAAAGAAGGTATGACTATTCGAGAAGCCGCTATCTTTTATGAGCTGAGTACCAGTACTATTCACAGTTGGCAGCAGGACTTAGTGCCTAAAATAACTAGAAATAAAGCACCGACTAAAATACCTAATGAAGCCTTATTGAAAGACGTTGAGCAATATCCTGACGATTATATGTACGAGCGAGCACAGCGTTTAGGGTGCAGTAAATCAGGCATTGAGTCAGCTTTAAAACGCCTTGGTATCAGTCAAAAAAAAGACCTTAGAGCATCCAAAAGCCTGCCCGATGAAGAGAACGATATATCAGAATAAGCTTGATAGCTTTATACAGCAAGGCTATCCCATTATTTACATAGATGAAAGTGGCTTTGAGGCTGAAACTATTCGTCCTTACGGTTATGCGCCGATAGGTAAGCCTTGTATCGATAGTTACAACTGGCAAGGTAAAAAAAGAACTAACGTCATTGGTGCTTTGTGCAAAAAGATGCTGTTTGCACTAAATTACTTCGAGCAGAATATCAATGGCAACATATTCTATGATTGGTGCAAATACACATTGATTCCAAGCTTAAATACTTCATGCGTGATCGTCATGGATAATGCCAGCTTTCATAGGCGAGTACAAAGACTACTCAACAGGCACGGTCACAGGCTTTTATTTCTACCGCCTTATAGTCCTGATCTAAACCCTATCGAAAAGAAATGGGCACAGGCAAAGTTTCTACGCCAAGGTTGGATGGAGAATAATCTACCTAAACTCTTTCATGATATGGGTTGTTCCAGTTTTATTGTGGATTGACTATATCAGAACTCAATGATCAGCTAACTCAAACACAGGCTAAGCTTGAAGCTGAGCATAGCGTATTAAATAATCAATATAGCGAGCTATCAAGCCGTCACCTATCAGAGCAGGAACAAGTGACTCTGTTACAAGATCAACTTAAGAAAGCACAAGATGCTCTGATACTTATTCAAAACAAAGATAATTCTTTAGATGCTGATTAAATAAAAGTATTCGACGTTTCAGTTTAATTAGGATTTCAAGATAAAGAACAGTTATAAGTGTGGGAGAGACTTTACCCCAAGGCATAGATCCCGTTCTATTCACACTAACCTTATGAATCAACCATGACAATATCGACTCACTGAATAAGTGACTGTTGTATAGTAACTATTCTAAATTTTTCCCTGGACTCTTATAATATATAGCCTAGGGGGCTATATATTACTTAAATTAGCCTAAGTGAATTTATGCTGATTTTGGAGCCTTGAGCAGATTTCAAGGAACACTCACCCTAAAGCGTTTATGAGTAAAAAAATACTCACAAACGCTTTAGTGCATTCCTTGGATTTGATGTGATTAGTCATGCCGACTTCATCGCCCATCGCGTCATCAAGACCGTATCACTGTATCAAGCTACGGTTGTTAAGATTACGGCTGATAGCACCGCCTAGACACGCTCTTAACCGCTACTGTGCTGTCATACGCTAGCAAGGGCCTAAACCCAATATACCGCTACGATATGCACGAGTAACCACTCATTGCGTTGCTCTGATCCTTTGTCTAGTCACCCCTGTAGGGAGCTCACCCTTATGTCAAACGCAGTCGTCGCCGAGGCCTGCCACCCATTTGACGGGTAACGGTTACAGGGAATAGGCACAAAGATGCGAGGTGGAGTCACTGTTACGTTTAGATATATGACAATGATTGATTTGAACGCAGATTTTAGATAAAATGCACCTACACGGGCATTTAATGCTGTTCAAATAACGCAGTTCTGGTGCTTATTTGTTCGTTACAGCGTGTTGACGCACTCTGTAACCGTTAATTACATTTAAAACTAAATGCCTCTAGGAGTCAACTCCCAGAGGCATTTTTTTGTTTGTCATATAGATTAGGTTTTTAATATCTAGGGCATTTTTAAATTACTTAGGCTAAAGCAGAAAATAAACATAGAAGCCGTAGACCCGTTACTAAGAAGCGTCAAATCATCGCAAGTCTCTTAAAGGTTGACCATAGCTATTCTGAAATACAAATCGTGGCTAAGTACTCGCGTCAGTTGATTGCTGAGATGTCTCAAGAATTAAAGAACGTTTCTGGACATTAACTAACTACCTATCACTATGAAAAAGTGCCTAATTATAAATCAGGCACTTTTTGAGCTGTTATACCTTTGCTTAGTAATGATAACGGCACTGGACGATAATGATCGCATCATCTTGAATTTCATAAACCAACCGATGCTCTTGATCAATTCGACGAGACCAGTAGCCTGCAAGGTCATGTTTGAGTGGTTCAGGTTTGCCAATACCCTTAAATGGGTCACGTTTGATGGCTTTAATCAGCTTACCGATCTGTTTGACTTTCTCTTTACTGGTTCTTTGCCAGTACTCATAGTCCTCCCACGCGTCTTCCGTCCAAGATAGTATCAAGCGTCTACCTCATCATCAAAAGTGAGTGGCATATCTTTGGCATCAATCTCACGTTCAATCAAGCGACCAGCTTTAGCATCAGCAATAGAGCGTCTGAGACGCTTGGCATTGGTAGGGCTGCTTAAAAGATGCAGTGTTTCCTCATACGAGTTAAACTCTTCTAAACTCATTAATACCGTCGGTTTAGCATTTTGTCTTGTAATTAATATCGGGCCTTTATCAGTGTCTACCTTATCGATATACTTTGCTAAGCTCTTTCTAAAATCAGTGTAGTTCACAACGTCCATAATAATTACTCCACGTTTAATTATGTTGGTTATATGACCTATCATTATAGGTTGAATGTTATACTAGTATATACTATATCTGTACTTATATTAGTAAGAAGCAAAGGGATAATTTGATATGTCTTCATGTATCTTTTTAAAACGTACATATGAAAGCTGACATATTGATCTTAGTTTAAATTTCTTGGCACGTTTGCCGCCTTATATTGTCGAAAGAAACAAATTTTACTCATATACTCATATACTCACATACTCATATACTCATATACTCATACCATTTTGCAGAAAAGCAATTATGAATGCAATATAATGGTTATTATCAAGCCTTACTGCATTAAATCGATTTTTATATGGCGTTGTGATGCCTTTAAATAAAGATCAAAGGGCGTAGTTTTATTTTTTTATTGTCGTATTCTCTCAGGATGTTGAGTTTCCGACAATCTCAGGGCGGTTCATGTTTAAGTTTCTAGAACATAAGAAGAATGATACATGGGTTGATAACGTATTAGTAACCCCAGTTCGGGATAAGCCACATTGTAACTCATTGATACTATTTACAATGTAGCCACCTGCCCTTGCTGAGGCATGTTTTTGATGGTGGGTTTATAGGGAAACCAGCAATAAGCAATCAAACCTGACAGCAAGTTTGTAATAAAACCCGTGACACTACGATGGCGTGAATGCTCAATCTGACACAAGTTTTTCAGCTCCCCAAACACCGTCTCAACCAAAGAGCGATGATTGAGTAGCGCCTCATCTATCGGCTTGAGTACTTGCGGTTTCATATGACGCCGAAGTTTGGTTATCAACGTGGTATCACTGTGTTTTGTGAGCCACTCGTTTAGGGCTTTACTGATATAGCCTCTATCCCCAAACACCTTGCCAAACACAGGTGTTGCCATATCCTTAACAGGCGCTCTATCATCGGTATTACCCTCAGTGACTTTAACAGATACAAGCTCGCCCTTATGATTGATAATGGCGTGTAGCTTAAAGCCATAGAACCAGCCCATGCTGCTTTTGCCTCGGGTTGCAAGTCCCTTAAAGACTTTATGACGGTAGATACGCTTGTTATGACAAACTGCTATCTTGGTTGAATCAATATAGCTGATACCCGTACAGTCGCCCATCATGCTTTGCAAGTAGCTGCACAGTGGTATGATACTGCGCGGCACAAGCTCTATAAATCGCGAGTAGCTCGGCAGATTTGGAAACTCCCGTTTCATCATGCCAAGCATGTGATGGTAGTAAAACGCCTTAAACTGTCGATACCGCCGTTGATGAAACAGTACCAAGATGGTCATAATCTCTGCTACACTTATCTGGCATGCTCTTAACCTTTGGTGTCCCGTTGCGATTAAATGAGCGTCAAACTCAGGTTTGAATTGCTGATAAAAGTCGTCAATATGGCAGTATAGTTCGGTTAGGTTGTCCATGTAAGAAGTCCTTGTTGTGAAGTTTGTCTTGGTAAACTCACTTTAGCAACTTCGGACTTCTTTTTTTATCTTTTTTTTGAGCGCTTATCCCGAACTGGGGTTAGATAACTTTGTCCTTATTAAAAGGATTGAAATTGAAGTTCTCTCTTGACAATAAAATGGCTAAATAAAACGTCTTTATCATAAATCTAATCGGCGCAATCTTAGCGCGTTACCAATGACCGATACTGACGATAAACTCATCGCTGCCGCCGCTATCATCGGGCTAAGCAATAATCCAAACGCTGGGTATAGCACGCCTGCGGCAATCGGTACGCCAATCGCGTTATAGACAAAAGCGAAAAATAAGTTTTGTCTGATATTGCGCATGGTCGCGTGGCTGAGCTTATGGGCTTTGGCAATACCCATTAAGTCGCCTTTTAATAACGTCACCCCTGCGCTCTCCATGGCCACGTCCGTACCTGTACCCATAGCAATACCGACATTCGCCTGCGCCAGTGCTGGCGCGTCGTTGATGCCATCACCTGCCATCGCTACCAATTTACCGTGGTCTTGCATCTCTTTGACAATACGGTTTTTGTCCTCTGGTGACACATCGGCATGCACTTCATCAATGCCCAATTTACTCGCGACGGCCTGCGCAGTTTTTTCGTTATCGCCTGTTAGCATGACGACTTTTAGCCCTGCCTTGTGTAGCAGTTCTATGGCATCAGCAGTACTCGGCTTAATCGGATCAGCGACCGAAACCAAACCAGCTGCTTTACCATCTATAGCGACAAACATTACCGTTTCGCCGTCTTTTCTACGGACGTCAGCTTTAGCGGATAGCTCCTGATCAAAACTGTTTAAGCGCTCCATCAGCTTTGAGTTACCGATGGCAACTTGTTTGCCGTTTACTACCGCTTGTACACCCTCGCCCGTGGTTGAATTAAAGTCATGGGCTTTAGCAATGGTCAGCGATTTATCCTGAGCAGCTCTCACGATAGCCTCTGCTAAAGGATGCTCGCTTGCGCTTTCTACCGCAGCAACCAATGCCAAAAACTCGTCTTCATTTTGACCTGCCAGCGCATCAATTGCGGTAAGTGCAGGTTTACCAGCGGTTAGCGTGCCTGTTTTATCGACAACGATGGTATCGACTTTTTCCATCGTCTCTAAGGCTTCAGCGTTTTTGATAAGCACGCCGTTTTGCGCGCCCATGCCCGTACCGACCATGATTGACATGGGCGTCGCCAGCCCAAGCGCACAGGGACAGGCGATGATAAGTACCGCAATCGCATTAACCATGGCATAAGCCATTGCTGGTTCAGGGCCAAATAACGCCCAGACGATAAAGGTGATGATAGAGGCGATAATGACAATAGGCACAAACCAGCCTGCCACTTGGTCAACCAAACGCTGTATGGGCGCGCGGCTACGCTGGGCATCGGCAACCATTTGTACGATTTTGGACAATACCGAATCTGCGCCAACATTGACCGCTTCAACCAATAACGTCCCTGTACCATTTACCGTGCCGCCAGTCACAGTATCGCCCTGCTCTTTAGATACTGGCATCGGCTCACCCGTTACCATGGATTCATCGACGCTACTACTGCCATCGATTACCGTGCCGTCTACGGGTAATTTCTCGCCAGGTCTGACGCGCAACTTATCGCCGCTGACGACTTCATCAAGTGAAACCTCTGTCTCTTCGCCGTTTTCATTGACGCGTCTTGCTGTCGGCGGAGCGAGCTCAAGCAACGCCCGAATGGCCCCTGACGTCTGGCTTCTGGCTTTGAGCTCAAGCACTTGACCAAGCAGTACTAAAGTCGTGATTACCGCTGCTGCTTCGTAATAAACGCCGACTTGTCCAGCGCTATCTCTAAAGCTATCTGGGAATATACTGGGAAAGAAAGTTGCCACAATACTAAAACCGTAAGCTGCGCCGACGCCAAGCGCAATCAAGGTAAACATATTTAGATTGCGGCTTTTAATAGACTGCCAACCACGTACAAAAAAGGGTGCTGCGCCCCAAACGACAACGGGAGTCGCCAGTACCAATTGTATGATTTGACCAAGTTGCCCTGAGATATCAAACGAGCCAATTTGATCGAGATTTATCCCAACCATATCGCTCATGGCATAAATGAATAGCGGTAAGGTCAGCAGCGTACATATCCAAAAGCGCCGCGTCATATCGTCGAGCTCTTCGGTATCTTCTTCACCTATGGCGACCGTTTCTGGCTCGAGTGCCATACCGCAAATCGGACAGCCACTATTTCTAACGTCTCTGACCTCAGGATGCATCGGACAAGTATAAACCGTGCCATCGTAATCTTCGGGCACTTTGTCGTATTTACCGCCTTTGACCGACTTGACTTCAGCGCTGCTTTCGTTACTCCCGTGACAATGCGTCTGGTTGTGTTCATGGTTATGATTGTTTTCATGGTGATGATTTTGATGACTTTGATAATTGTCACTGTGGTTATGCTCCACGTGGCTTGCGCCATCTATCTCGTCTTCAGGCTGCAAAAACATACCGCATATCGGGCAATCACTTTTTTCAACATCTCTGACTTCAGGATGCATCGGGCAAATATAGACCGTACCGTTATAATTTTCTGGCACTTTATCGTATTTGCCACCTTTGATCGTTTTTTTATCAACCGTATGTTTCATAAAATCCTTCCTTGAAGACGCTAAGCGCAGATGACAAGCAAAGCTTCTGCTCACTTATCATCAACTCTTGGCTATATCATCAACCTTTAACCAATGTTTCTAACTTTTACTTATTACGTAGGTACTTAAGCAGCCCCATAATCGTCAGTATCAGCACTATAAAAATCAGTAGCATAAACAATCCATAAACGAGAGACCCGCCCTAGCCCATAGCGTGCATCATGAGAATCATTACAGGCTCTCCTTATTTCATTACTTTATAATTAGTCATCATAGAGCGATACAGGACAAAAGTCACCTTTTCAGCTATAGCTGGGCGTTGGCACTATCAATCTCAGCATATACCGCTGTGCTACCGTCTTTATTGATTTGCATCACTTGATAGGGTGTAAATTTATTTTGGTACTCCATCCCGGGGCTACCCATCGGCATACCGGGTACGGCAAGGCCAATAGCTTCGCTTGGCGGATTGGCTAAAAACTGGGCTATATATTTGGCAGGCACATGACCTTCGAATACATAACCATCGGTCGTGACCGCCGTGTGACAAGAGCGCATATTGCTCGGAACACCATAGCGTTCTTTAAAAACTGC
Source organism: Psychrobacter sp. AOP31-B2-9 (assembly GCF_052378005.1). Lineage (NCBI taxonomy): Bacteria > Pseudomonadati > Pseudomonadota > Gammaproteobacteria > Moraxellales > Moraxellaceae > Psychrobacter > Psychrobacter sp. AOP31-B2-9. The sequence goes on along the minus strand of NZ_JBQSXG010000050.1, from coordinate 1,355 downwards.
TAAGTCGGCGACATCTTGTCCCGTCGCAGTCATACCGTGATGTTCGGCATGGCTAATCCACTCTTTACAGCAGCCACAATTGGCATCTTTATAAACCGTCGCAGAGACGTTTCTCAGCGCATCACTGTTACTGCTAGAGCTCGTCGACTCAGTTTTAGACGTTTGGACTTTTGAATTCTGGCTGTCTGTTGCCGTCTCTACAGGCGCTGTGGTTGCAGCAGTGGTATTGGTGTCGTTACAAGCAAATAACGACGATGTCACTGTCAGTAGGATAAGCGCACCAAACAATTTATGCTGCTTAAAAGTTAAGTTATGGTTATCAGGTTTCATACATACCCTCTCGTCATTTATTGTTTAATGTCGCATGTGATATTTATAATCAAAAAGAGCTGTCTTTCATTTTTAAATTTGGAGCAATACGTTAAGCGTTTGACCCGATATCACGACACTATCATCATACATGCATGATACATGAATCCTTCTGACTAACAGATGACGTTAAGATTACAATATTGTCATTCTCCCACTTTGAAATTTTCACAGATAATTTATTTGACAATTTTTAAGAAAAAACAAAAGGGCAGTACTAAAAACAATCGTAAGCATCCGACCATCCCATCTTTCCCTCACTTAAAAAATGCGAGATAGTGTCCATGAACAAATAATCGTGAACACTAACATGACAACACAATCTCCTAATACACCCAAACGAAGAACTTACAGTGCTGAGTTTAAAGAACTTTTAGTACAAGAACCCCAGTTCGGGATAAGCCACATTGTAACTCATTGATACTATTTACAATGTGGCTACCTGTCCCTGCTGAGGCATGTTTTTGATGGTGGGCTTATAGGGAAACCAGCAATAAGCAATCAAACCCGACAGCAAGTTTGTGATAAACCCCGTGACACTACGATGGGTCCACCTATTGCACCTCATATTTGGAATGTGGGTCTAGATGGCGGTATTAGAATAAGCACTATTGTTATCGGCGTGGGTTCATGTGCTGCTATATTGCTTTGGTTTTTCTGGACACTATGTTGTGATGTTTATCGCTTTATTATTCGTACCAAATAAACCTGGAGACTATTCTAGGTTTTACGTAAGTGTTGGTACAAGCTAGATAATTGTTACAGAGGATATGAGAATAACCAATCAGGTGCCTTCATTGGTTCGGTTCCCTAGTGAGGACTTGAATCTTCGGTTGTAGGCTAGGAGTATCAACGGTTTCAAATTTCTGAAATGGTCGCAGTGTACTTCATGGTGTACTTATCGAGTTAAAACCCTGATATCATCATCTTACAGCTTAATTTTCAAGTCCTCACTAGTGAATAGGGGCTGTATAGAATTGAGAAAA